>DATHMF010000032.1 GCA_035487355.1 Terriglobales bacterium
AACCAGCAAGCCGCACGTATCCAATTAAATAATTTGGCATTTTTAGAGGATGCTTGCGCCCCCGCCAGATCGTTCTTCCCCAGTTTGCTGTTGACCTGAACAGAAAAGATCAATGCGATGACGGCCAAAGCCAAGGGAATAAAACCAATGCCGCAAGTGAGACCACAACACATCAGAGAAACAACCGTCTGAATGATGGAAAACACGAGATAGTTAGGAACACTGGCAATGGTTGGAGGCGGAACGCCGGGCGTAGCGGGCACATCCGGTACACCAGTGGGCGGAGTTGGCGGCGGCCCCGGCGGCAGAGGAGCGGAGGAGAGCTGGGGAATGGCTTGGTTGCATTGCATACACACAGTTGCCGTGTCTGCATTATTGGCACCACAATTGGGACAGAACATAAGTGCTCCTCCTTACTACTTTTCGCGGGAGACAGGCCAGATGGCAATCATCAGTGTTGTTGAAATACGTTTGCCGCCGCCCCCACCATGATCAATATGATATAGACAATACTCAGTACAACCCCGGCCATGACGATTCCAAAAGCAATCCAGCAGAAAAGCTTGGCATTTTTAGAAGCCGAAAGCGCACCGGCGATATCATTGGCCGCGATCTTGCCGTTGACCTGGGTGGAATAGACCAGGGCAATAATGGAGAAAGGCAAAGAAAAAAGACTGCAGCAGAGGACGGAAGCCACCGTCATGATGATGGATTGCGTCAGGTAGTTAGGAATCTGAGCCAGAGACTGCGGAGGAGCCACTACGCCCGGCTGCCCCAGCGCAGGTATAGCGGCCGGTGAAGGCTGCAGCGGTTGTGGCGGCTGCGGACTCGAGGAAAACTGGGGAATGGCCTGGTTGCACTGCACGCACATGGTCGCTGTGTCTGCATTGTTGGCACCGCAATTAGGACAAAACATGTGTGCTCCTCCTCACAGAGCTGGCGGAATCTTTTTACAGCATGAAAATGCTACAGCAATGCACCTAATACGACTGGAAAAACGGGTGTTTATCTATACCATGGATTGGGGCGGAAGCAAAAGCTAAAAGCTTGAACACAGTTGGCAGTAAGAATTAAACCGCAGAGGACGCGGAGGTACGCAGAGGCCTGGGGGAAGTCAGAAGTACG
The DNA here is from genome assembly GCA_035487355.1 of Terriglobales bacterium. Taxonomy (NCBI): domain Bacteria; kingdom Pseudomonadati; phylum Acidobacteriota; class Terriglobia; order Terriglobales; species Terriglobales bacterium. The sequence goes on from DATHMF010000032.1 coordinate 1,126, forward strand.
ATTTACGATTTGTGACTTACGACTTCTCTGCGCGGTAGCTGGTGCGTAGTTCTTCCACGATCTCGCGGGCGGCTTTGCGCGCTTGCTCGAACTTATTGGGTTCGAAAGAGATTGCGCCGACGCGGGCATGGCCGCCTCCGCCGTAGCGTTCGCATATCTCGGCGAGATTCACCATGTTTTCCGCATGCGCCCAGGGATTAGAGCCTACGGCAACCTTAGTGCGGAAGCTGCTCTTGCTCAGTCCGACGCTGTAGGTGCAGTCGGGGTGCAAATAGTAGGGGATGAACTTGTTGTAGCCTTCCAGGTCCTGATCGGTGATGTCGAAGAAGATAGTGCCATCTTTGCACTCGGAGCGCTGCCGGACGATCTCAATGGACTTCTGGTGGCGCTCCAGCAAGGGAGGAATGCGCTCGGCGACGAAAGGCTCGGCAATGACCTGGGCCAAGGGCCGTTCGGTCAACAACGGAATCAACCGGCTGGCGAACTGATGGTCCTGGTTGGATTCGATCACCATGGTGAGCTTCATGGCGGGCTCGCGCATTTCGACGGCAACGTTGACGCTTTCAAATTGCGCTCCGTCAATGATATCGGCCCACTCCACCAACTCTTTTACCGGCTCAACCTTGAATCCAAAGTGCTTTTCGGCGATGACGGCAATCAGCTTGGTGCAGGACTTGTAGTCGGGATCGTAAAACTTGCGGCTGCTGGGCTGCTGCTCGAAGTGGGCGGCATCCTCAGGGGTAAGAAAAGCGCTCTGATGATGGTCAAACCACCAGGTGATCCTGGGCGAGGTGGAATACTTGAAATCCACGATGGCGTTCTCGTCGCCATCAAACTTGGACTCGTCAAATAACGAACCGGCACGGTGCACCAGGCCGGAAAAGACAAACTCGGCGCCGTCGCGCACGCGTTCGCGGTAAAAACGGGCAAACAAGGCCGCCGAGGCAGCGCCGTCAAAGCAACGATCGTGATAAAAGACCCGGACTCTCAATTGGACCACCTGAAAAGGTAAAAGCTAATAGGAATCTCATTCCGGGGGATGGATGTCAAGTGTAAAGTCAAAAGCTTAAACCGCAAAGGGCACAAAGGAACACAAAGGAAATACTCACAAGTCAGGATGGCATACCACAACCCGCAAGACCTTTGGCGGTATTCTCGGGATAGAAAAGTAAAAGCGGGAGCAGCAGTGGGCTCCCGCTTTTGAACGATTGAGGTGCTAGACGCTGTTAGCCTGCTTCTCGGCCATCTCGCCGATGTAAGGCAGCTTCCACTTCTCGCCCTTGTTGGCCTTGATGAGCAGCATGACCCAGACGATCAAACTGCCGATGCCAAGGCCGGCTGCGAGCAATAAATGGAGGATCCATCCAAGGATCGGGATAATATCCAGAACAAACCCCAAAATCATCAGAACGATCCATAGCACGGTGAGTGCTATTGCAAAGAAGATGTTTTGAAAGGCGTGGAAGCGCACAAACTTGTTTTTGTTGTAAGGCTCCATCACCAGGAAGATAATCGCCGGGATGATTGTTATATAGGCAAGCATGCCAGCGGTGTTATCCGCCAAACCGCCGGAAGCGGGGGTGGAAGCCGGACTAGGTGCAGTACTCACAGAATTACCTCCTACAGGGTTAATTTTTACTGCGCAGGGCACGCTATGGAAACTTCCCATAGCGGCACAAACATCGCGGCCAATTGCCTGCCCCGTAATTCGACGTATTGGTTTCAATACGCCCTGCGGAAAAACCGCCGCAGGATTGCACTAGAGTCTTGGGCGAACAGTACCAAAAAAACAGGTATAAAGCAAAAAAAAATTGCATTCAAGGCAGATAGTGTAAAGAGTATCTACAGCGTTACAACAAAATCGTCCCCGGTTGTCAGTACCAAGTCGCAATTTTTACCGCGGAGGCGCGAAGAACAACGGTAAAACATTCACTTCATGCCTGCGATGTCAACCATAGTGACGAGTGGATGCAGGGATGAGACAATGTGGCAAGACCATGTCTGCTACCACGGTCACTCCTGCCAGCCTCAAGCCTCGAAAGCGTCGTGCCTTAAAGATTTTTCTATGGGTGTTGGGAGCCTTGGCCCTGATCTGTGTGGCTCTTGCCGCAGCCGTTTATTTCATTGCTCGATCGTCGTTGCCGCAGGTGGATGGCACGATCACGGTGAGTGGACTCGCGGCGCCGGTGGAGGTGATCCGCGACGCACAAGGGGTGCCACACATCCGGGCGCAGAATCTTCCCGACTTACTGTTTGCGCAGGGTTACGTCATCGCCCAAGACCGGCTCTGGCAGTTGGACATCACGCGCCGCTATGCGGCCGGGGACACGTCCGAGATTTTCGGGTCCGACCTGATCGAGCACGACCGGCAGCAGCGCATTCTTGGGTTACGTCAAGTGGCCCAGCACAGCGCCAGCCGCATGGAGAGCCGCGAAAAAACTCTTTTCGAAGCTTACGCGCGCGGAGTCAATGCCTACATTGAGAGCCATCGCGACAGGCTTCCGCTGGAATTCCGCTTGCTGGGGTACGAACCGAAGCCGTGGACGGTGGAAGATAGTTTTCTGATCGGCGCGCAGATGGCGCAGAACCTCAGCCACGACCAGTTTGAAACCAAGCTGCTGCGCGAAAAACTGACCGCGATTCTGGGGCCACAAAAGGCGGCAGATTTGTATCCGAATTCGTCGTGGCGGGACCGGCCGCCTGCGGAAGCCGCCAAGAAAGAGGCAGAACCGGTAAAGAAAAATCCTGATGATGAAGATGATTCGAGTTCGGAAACAAATATTGCTGGAGTTGGGCAAGAACATTTATTTTGGCGCTCCGCTGACGCTCCGCGCTTGCCTTCGGCAGAGCGGAAGCGGATTTTAGCCAACTTTTTCGGCACGGCTGAAGCCGTGCCCCTCCGAAAGATTCAATGGTCCCCTGCCCTACCTCACCAAGATTCTTCAGGGAATGGAGACGTAGCAAGCTACGTCTCTACGCGCGATCCTTTTGGCGAAGATGACGCGCTGGTTCCTGGTTCCAATAACTGGGTGGTTTCGGGGGCGCATACTATCAGCGGCAAACCGCTGCTTTCGAATGACATGCATTTGCACCACCAGGTTCCCAGTGTGTGGTATGAAGCGCAGCTTACCGCGGGCGAATTCGATGTGGCCGGAGTCACGCTGCCTGGATTTCCATTCGTCGTTGTAGGACACAACCAGCGGATTGCATGGGGATTCACTAACCTTGGTCCGGATGTTGAAGATATCTTTATTGAGAATTTCAACGCGCAGGGTGAATATCAAACGCCCGCCGGGTGGAAGCAGCCGGAGCATCGGCGCGAAGTTATCCATGTGAAAGGCCAGGGGGACATTTCTCTCGACGTGGTTTCCACGCGGCATGGACCGGTTGTGACCGAGTTGATGCCGGGAGAGAGGCGGAAGATCGCGTTGCGATGGACGCTGCATGATTTGAATCTGGATATTCCCTTCGATGATCTGAACCAGGCAAAGAATTGGGATGAGTTTCGCCATGCAGTGGGCCGGCTTAAGATCCCTGGGCAGAATGTCGTCTATGCCGATGTGGATGGGAACATTGGTTATCAGAGCACGGGCGCGATTCCCCTGCGCCGGTCGGGCAACGGAGCACTGCCGGTTTCGGGAGCCGATGACGCGCACGAGTGGACGGGCTACATCCCTTACGACCAGATGCCGAGTGTTTATGATCCGCCCTCGGGCATTTTGGCGACGGCGAATGGACGCATAACGCCGGACCGATATCCGTATTCGATCAGCACGGACTGGGGCTCACCTTACCGCACGCAACGCATTTACAGCGTGCTGGAGTCGGGAAACAAATTTTCCCCGTCCGACATGCTCGCCCTGCAAACCGATATTGATTCGGAGTTCGACAAATTTTGCGCCGAGCACTTTGTGGCGGCGATTGACCACTCCAAAACAGCTTCGAGCCGCGCACGGGAGGCGGCGGAGATCATGCGCTCGTGGGATGGACGCATGACTGCAGATTCGGCTGCGGCCACGATCACGCTCAAAAGTGAAAGCAAACTGAAAACATTATTGCTGGGATCTCATGTCGAGGACTACAGTTGGTACGAATCCTCAGTCGCATGGGAGAACCTGCTGACGAAGCGTCCGAAGTACTGGCTGCCCGCCGGTTTTGGCAATTATGATCAACTGCTAACTGCAGCGGTGGAGCAAGCCATCACAGAAACAGACGCTCCCCGTAGATTGGCATCATGGGAGAAGGGGTGGGCGTATCCGTTGGAATTTCAGCATCCGATTTTTGGCAAGATTCCGCTGCTGCGCTGGTTCTCGGGACCCGGGCGGGTGAAACAATCAGGGGACGGCTGGACGGTGAAGCAGGTCGGGAGGGCGTTTGGTCCTTCGGAGCGGCTGACCGTGGATTTTGCAGACCTTGACCGGTCAACCTTGAATATTGTCACCGGCGAATCAGGCCAGATCTTCAGCCCACATTATATGGACCAGTGGAAAGCGTGGTATGAAGGACAAACATTTACCCTTCCCTTCTCGCAGGCAGCGGTGGAGAAGGCGGGGGCGCATCGGCTGAGGTTGGAGGGGAAATAAAGTTTCAAGTTTCGAGTTTCAGGTTTCGAGCAAGCGAGACGTAGCAAGCTACGTCTCTACGGCCGGCAGGAATTTACGTCAGAAAACTTCTTTTACGTCTACGTCTTTGCCCGCGATCGTAATCTGAGTTGTCTGCAAAGTATTGGTTGTAGTGTCGTAAATCCGCAGTGCGCCACCCTCGCAGACGTAAACCACGTTGCGACCTGGGATGGGTTCGAGGGCTGTTATGTCTCCAGGCAAAGTGGTGCCGAATCCGCTTCCGTAAGGCCCATGGATCACGACCGTATTAGCGGCAGTGTCGTAAATGGCAAGACATCCCTGGGTAGTATTCGAGCAGGCGCGGGCTCCAACGAAGAGTTTGCCGTTGCTGCCCAAGGCGATGCGATCGTGGACGCCATCAGGAATGGATACACTGGATCCGATCTGGGTCATTGAGCTGACATTGACGGCACTCAACTGCCCGCTGCCCAATGTGGTTCCCGCTACATACAAGGTGGTTCCATTTAGCAATCCGATGCGAGCGGCAGGAAGGGCAGGTGTGGTAGCTGTAATGGCCTGCAAACTGACTGAAACGGCGGACACACTGGCGGTGGTCCCACCGCATTCAGCGCCGCAATTGAGAACGTAGGCCGTTGAATCGTCGCTGGTGAAGACAGCAAAAACGGGGTTATCAAAACCTGGAACCGCTGTTGCCCCGGATGCCGTGCTGGCTGTATTGATAAAGAAAACCTTGGTGTTATTCGGGGTACTACTGACAATGGGGGTGGAATCGTCAGAGAAAACCAGCAGCGTGCTGCCATTATGGCTCAGCACCACACGGCGCGCCCCGGCGACGGCGACAAATGTGGAGCCCGCGCTGAGGTTGTTCAAATCAAAAATTTCAACAGCACCTGCCCGAGCTGCGCCAGTCGGAATGGTGTTCCTTTCCGCAATAAAGAGAAAACGATTATCGTTGGAGATGACAAAACTCTCTGTAGGGTTACTCAGGTTAACGGAGGCGCTTACAGTTTCAGTACTGTTGTTAATCACACCCAGAGTATTGCTGCTGCTGCCGTAGACGATGGTTTCTTTCTTGTCCTGGGTTTCCAGCATCAGCGTGGGAGAGAATCCAGCGCTAATGGTAAAGGCCGCCCCAGTGGTGGTATTGGTGGGGAGGGAGTCTTTGGCGGCATCAACAATCTCAATCACGTTTGTCGCCTGATTGGAAACAAAAGCGCGCTTGGCGATCTTGGATGTTGGTCCTGTGGTGGTGCTGCTGCTGCTTGAACTTCCACTTCCGCAACTGATTGAAAAAAGAACCCCAACAACGGACAGAAAAAGAACTATTCGTCTCACATGGACTCCAGAATGATGATTACAAAGGAATTTGCCGAACGTTGGGATTATAACTAAAAAGACAGTTTCGAGTTTCGGGTTTGCTTATTTACCGCGGAGGCGCGGAGACGCAGAGAAAAAACCGGTTATACGATATTCTTAACAATATGCCTTCAGATTTCTTAAAACGGTTGGCGGCCGGGCCCATCCTGTGTGATGGGGCCATGGGGACGCTGCTGTATGCCAAAGGGGTCTTCATCAATCGCTGTTATGACGAATTGAATCTCTCGCAACCGGAGCTGATTCGCGGAATTCATCAGGAATATCTTCAGGCCGGGGCCGACGTGATTGAGACCAATACGTTTGGAGCCAATGCGTTCAAGCTGGCGCGCCACGGCTTTGCGGACAAAGTCCACGAGATCAACCTGGCGGGAGCAACGCTGGCGCGGCAGATTGTCACTAAAAAAGAAACTGACCAAACATTTTTTGTTGCTGGTTCGGTGGGCCCGTTAGGGGTCCGCATTGAACCGTTGGGGAGAACTTCACTGCAAGAGGCGCGCGCGGCCTTCCGCGATCAAATTGCCGCGCTGGTGGAAGGCGGAGTGGACGCGATTTTTCTTGAGACCTTCACTTCATTGGAGGAAATCCATCAGGCGATTCTGGCGGCACGCGAGATCAACGCCGATATTCCCGTGGTTGCCATGGTCACGATTGACGAAGACAGCAATTGCCTGGACGGATCGAGCCCGGAAACTTTTGGCGCCAAGCTGACCGAATGGGGCGCTGACGTGATTGGCTGCAACTGTAGCGTCGGTCCAGTAGTCATGCTGGATGTGATTGAGCGCGTGCGCCGCATCAGTCCGCTGCCGCTGATTGCGCAACCGAATGCCGGTCCGCCACAATCCATCGAAGGCCGCAACATGTACCTGTGCTCCCCGGAATACATGGCCAGCAATGCCCGCAAGCTGGTGGCGGCAGGCGCGCAGGTCGTGGGAGGATGTTGTGGCACGACGCCGGAGCATATACGGTCAATGAAGTCGGCGCTGCGGGTGGGCTCGGCCAAAGGCAGCGGCTTCCAGGTAGTCACCGAGGCGGCCAAGCAGACCGAAGTTGCGGTCCCAGCACTCGAGCAGCGTTCACGCCTGGGCGCAAAAATTGCCAATGGCGAATTTGTGACCATGGTGGAAATTGTTCCGCCAAAAGGAATTGACGGCAGCAAAGAGATCGAAGGGGCGCGTTATCTTAAGTCGCTGGGAATTGATGTTATCAATATTCCCGACAGTCCGCGGGCTTCGGCGCGTATGAGCAATCAGGCGCTCTCGATCCTGATCCAGCAGCAGGTGGGGGTGGAGACTATCCTGCATTACACGTGCCGCGACCGCAATGTACTCAGCATCCAATCGGACCTGCTGGGCGCGGCGGCCGTGGGACTCAAAAATATTCTGTGCGTCACGGGAGACCCGCCGAAGCTGGGGAATTATCCGGATGCGACCGCGGTGTTTGACGTGGATTCTATCGGGCTGGTCAATATCGTCCACAACCTGAACCGAGGGTTGGATATCGGCGGCAATCCGATTGGCAACAAGACAGGAACCGGGTTCGTGGTCGGAGTGGGAGCCAACCCGGGTGTGCTGAACCTTGACGAAGAGATCAGGCGCTTTGAATACAAAGTCGAAGCCGGAGCGGAGCTGGCAATCACACAGCCGGTCTTTGACGTCAGCCTGCTGGAGATATTCCTGCGGCGCATCGAACACTGCCGCATTCCGATTATTGCCGGGATCTGGCCGCTGGTCAGCTTGCGCAATGCCGAATTCATGAAAAACGAGCTCAACGTTTCTGTGCCGGATTCCATTATGAAAAGAATGGCTTCGACCAGCAACGCCGACGCTGCCCGCGCCGAAGGCGTTGCCATTGCGCGCGAAATGCTGCTGGCTGTGCATAGTGAGGTGCAAGGCGTGCAACTCAGCGCACCGCAGTCGCGCTACAGCTCAGCGGTCGAGGTACTGCGGGCGCTGGGAGACGACGATGCACAAGCTAATGTGCAGGTTGGGGACTAGAAAACAGTTTTCGAGTTTCAAAGAACAGATCCCTCGACTGCGCTCGGGATTTCGCCTCGTGGCTCAGACGCCGCGAAAACGGCTCAAGTTTCTAGTTTCGAGTCTTGCAGGCAGATCCTGCAACCACAGGTTGAGAGTGCCTATAAAGCTGCGTAGGAAGCACAGCTTATGGTGCAACTTAATCATTGAGCCAATATGAAGTAAAAGGCCCGAACGTTTAAAAACTTTCGTGGTTGGGAAGTTCGGTTTTGGGCATACAATAAGCCCATTGGAGTTTTGGTTTGCCTAAGTTTGAAGAGTGCCTGGCCCGGCTGGAAAAAATAGTACACGAACTGGAAAAAGGTGAGCTCCCGCTGGAAAAAGCCCTAGCGCTATTCGAGGAAGGTGTACAACTCTCGAACGCGTGCCGTAAAGAGCTGGATGAGGCCGAAGGCAAGATTGAAATTCTGATGAAGCAGAACGGGAAATTGCAGCCGGAACCGTTCGAGAACCGCCCGGCTGAAGCAGTCTCGAAGACTTAACATATTCAACGTTCCCATAGTGTTTGAGTTTTTCGGTTGCCGCCGCATCCGGAAAACAAAGTTTTTCACCCGCCGTGAAAACGGCCTAGCCTTCCAAGGTGAAATGTATGAAGCCTCTCAATCTTGTTGTTGCGCAAACTGATCCCCGGAATGCTGAGGTTCTGGCAGGAAATCTGCAGAGCCATTTCAAGGGGGTTTCTCTGGCCCACGACTTGCAGGAAGTGCGGCAAGCGATTTTGCAGAACCGCGCAGATGTAGCTGTGATTGATCTGGAGATGGCGCCCCTATTCGAAGTGGATAAACTGCGGCAGGAGTTCAGCAAAGTGGAAATCGTGTGCACACACCGCCTCGCGGATGATCGCATGTGGTCGGCCGCCCTGGGAGTAGGGGCGGTGGATTGCTGCCATCCGTCAGATGTGCGCGGAATCGTGCTGGCCGCCAATCGCACCCAGATCATGGCGCGTACGACCGCAGCCTGAGGATGTCAGTTCAAACCGGCCATCGAGGCCTATCCATGGCCGTAAATTTGAATTATTGTGCTTAAAAAGCCTGGCTGAACGCCGGGCTTTTTGCTTCCCTCTTGTTATACTCAATGTTTTCCCCATGCCATCTGCCTCGATCCAAGAAACCTTAGAAGCAGGACGCCATATCGTAGATGCGGCCCTGGATCGCCTGATCCCATCGGCTGACCAGCAGCCTGAATCCATTCACAAAGCCATGCGGCACAGTGTATTTGCCGGCGGAAAACGCCTGCGGCCAATCCTGTGCATGGAAGCAGCACGCATGATTGCAGGCTCGCTTCCAGCGGGAGTTGAAGAGTTGGGCTCGGCGCTGGAGATGCTGCATACGTATTCTCTGATCCATGATGATCTGCCCGCGCTGGATAACGATGACTTGCGACGCGGGCATCCGACGTGCCATGTGGTCTATGGTGAAGCCACCGCCATCCTCGCGGGAGATGCGCTGCAGACCTTCGCGTATGAGGTGCTGGCAAAGCTGCGCTGCCCGGCGGAGGCCAAAGTCCGCATCATCGAAGAGATAGCCCACGCGACCGGAACAGTAGAAGGCATGATCGGCGGCCAGGTCATGGACCTTGAGGCCGAGCGGAAGACTCCGGACGGGAAAACACTGGAATTTATTCACCGCTACAAAACCGGCGCCTTGATTACGGCGAGCCTGGTGACAGGCGGGCTGTATGCAGGCTGCGGTCACGCGGAGCTGCAACGGCTGCGCGATTTCGGGCGCTCGGCCGGACTGGCGTTTCAGATTATCGACGACGTGCTCGACGTTACACAGTCTTCGGCGCAGTTGGGTAAAACTGCCGGCAAAGACCAAGCGGTAGAAAAAGCTACTTACCCTGCCCTGTTCGGCGTGGAAGCCTCGATCAAACAGGCGGACATGCTCGTAGCCTCTGGTTGTTCGGCGCTCGATTCTTTCGGCGGGCGCGCTGACACGCTGAAAAACCTTGCCTACTTCCTGGTGGAAAGAAAAAAGTGAGCGAGCCGCTGGACATCCTGGCCATTGCCGCGCATCGCGACGATGTAGAACAAACCTGCGGCGGTACGCTGCTGAAGATGGCCGAGGCCGGACATCGCACCGGCATCCTTGATCTCACGCAAGGCGAGATGGGAACACGCGGCACAGCGGAAGACCGCGCACGTGAAGCTGCGGCGGCCGCAAAGATCCTTAAAGCCAGTTGGCGGTCGGCGCTCGATATCCCTGATGCGCGGGTGGAGAATACCTGGGAGAACCGGCTGAAAGTTGCGCGCGTGATCCGCGAGCAGAGGCCGAGAGTGGTGATTCTTCCCTACTGGCAAGGACGGCATCCCGATCACTACACGGCTTCCACGCTGGGCTATGAGGCCTGCTTCCTGGCAGGCTTGAGAAAATTGGATTTGCCGGGCGAGGCGCATCGTCCTTTTAAAATTATTTATGCGACGTTGTATTACGATGTGCGTCCGACATTTGTCGTAGACATTACTGAACAGTTCGAGCAGCGGCTGGATTCTCTCTACGTCTACGAGTCACAATTCACCGATCAGGAGGCCGGCAGCAAAGACTTCCCTGCCCGCGCCGAAATCCGCGGACGGGTGGAAGCCATGGCCAGATTCTATGGAATGCTGGCCGGGGTGAAGTATGCCGAGCCGTTCTTGCAGAAAGAAGTCGGATTGGTAGAGGACCTGACGCTGATTCCGGTGAAGTCTATATAGCAGTTGCCAACAAAAATTAAATCGCTGAGGAACGCAGAGGTGTTAACGTCTTTGCGTGGATTTTTCGTGGCAAAGTAAAGGCTCCCGCTTACGAAAGTGGGAGCCTTTTCATTTGTTCGATATCAATGCGTCAATCAGTGATTTGCGTTTATTGCGTCACAGTCTTTACAGCGTCGCCAACTCTAAATCCCGTACCAGAAACTGGGGTGCATACAGAAGAGATATCATCCACATCTGTAACACGAACAACGCCAATGGTTGAGGAGAGGCGGCGAATCACCTTACCGGTTGCCGGATCTTTGATTTCCCTGCTGACTCGCTCAACGTTGAGCTGGTCGCCGACCTTCAGGCCGGCTTTTGCGCCTACATTGAGAACAATCTGTCCGCCATCGACCGCAGCCACAAGGCCCGAGACAGTGATGGTACGCGCCTCAAGTTTTCCGGAATCGGCAATGAGCTCGGTACTGGTTTGCTGAACGGCCAATTTTACAGCTTCGCCGATGATGGTATTTTGAAAATCGCTGCTGCCGAAATCAACGTTGCCGGCGCCGAAGCCGTGCCAATTGCCTCCGCCGCCGAGCAGCGAAGTGCTCTCGCGCGAAGATTCGCCCTTGCCCTCGGCCACGCCCAAAATCTCAGCGGTATCAATGTTGACGATGCGCGCGTCAATGCCCACGATGGCTTTGCTCTTCTTGTGGCCAAAACCGCCGATGCCAAAGCCGCCAAATCCCCCGCCGGCGCCGCCAACATTCGTGTTCTTGGTTTCGTTTCCAAACTGGGTGATGCTGCCGACGATGATCGCGTCCACACCAAGAAGCTTGCCAATTTGCGCGGCCGAAGTTGGATTGGCCCGGTCGCTATTGGAAAAATTCTGTTCGGCCAGGATTTTATCCATGGCCTTGCGCTCAATCACGGAATAGGTGCCGTCTTTCACCAGATACTTGACGAGGAGATCAGAGATGCCCTTGCCTACGTCGACATCCGAACCAAAAATCGCCCCCACGTCGCTATGGACGGTGCCATAATCAAAATCAAATACGGCCACGCGCTTCTTGCGCGCAGTGGCAGGACCGGCAGTTTGTGCCGCCGCAACAACGGTAAGCAACATCCACACAAAAAATGCGCGCAACAATGTTCTGTTCATCGGTATTCTCCTGGAAGTGTTGAGAGGAAAGAGAATCTTACCACCACGGTTGCCAGTGTCAAGAGGTGGGTGGCCGGTTCTGCGAAACACGCCCCCTGGATATCCCCGTGGAAATCCAAACGGCTGAATAGGCTCGTACTTACTAAACTTGACCCAAAATCAGGCCGGGAGCATAATCTCGGGTATTCCTCGGTTTTCAAGATAAGCGGTTTCGAGTGCACTCTGCCTCGGAGGCGGGTCTCCATTCGGGACTTTAATTTGTTCTTAAGGAGTCTGAGATGAGCGATCCAGTCACCAAACGGCTCGGGGACTACGAAATTCTAAGCACATTGGGCAGCGGCGGCATGGGCCGCGTCTACAAAGTCCGAAACGTTATCACCGATCGTGTGGAAGCGATGAAAGTGCTTTTGCCCGATCTGCAGGGGCACGAAGATGTAGCCGCCCGCTTTCTGCGTGAAATTAAAGTGCTGGCAGCCCTCAAGCATCCCAACATCGCGGCGCTTCTGACTGCGCTCACCATCGAGAATCAGTTGGTCATGATTATGGAGTACGTGGAGGGCCAATCTCTTTCGTCCCGGTTGAACCAGGGAGCGATCCCGGCCGGGGAGGCGCTGAAATACGTTGACCAGGTGCTGGACGCGCTCAGTTATGCGCATAAGCAGCACGTCATCCACCGCGACATCAAGCCCGCCAACATGATGCTGACACCCGAGGGCACCGTGAAATTGATGGACTTCGGTATCGCGCGCTCCGGCACCGAACCCAGGAAACTTACGGCAACCGGGTCGACCTTGGGCTCGCTGAGCTACATGTCTCCTGAACAGGTAAAGGGCGAAGCCGCCGATGAACGTTCCGATTTGTACTCGCTTGGCATATCACTCTACGAGATGGTCACGGGCGAAAAGCCCTTTCATGGCGATAGCGATTTCTCCATCATGGCCGCGCAGATTAACCAGCCGCCGACGCCACCGGTGAATTTGCAGCCTGGACTTCCCAAATTGGTGAATGACATCATTCTCCAGTCGATCGCCAAGGCCCCGGAGCAGCGCTTCCAGTCCGCGGACGCATTTCGCCAGGCTGTGAAGCAAGCTGGGCGCGACATGCAGAACGAAGTGACGTTAGTGCGGGGCTCGCAGGAGATTCCTGCGAACGCCGTGGCTCCACTGTCCAACCATGATGCGATAACAGCAGTGCGGGGCTCGCAAGAGATTTTTCTGAGCGGCACGAAGGCTACACCGGCGGCCGCTCGTACGGCGCCAGCCGTGACCGCCAGGCAGCAGACCCCGGAACCGCCCGCGGCCCAGCCGATGCCCACTCCTCCACCGCAACCCACTGGCACTGGTCATCGCGGCTTATACATGGCATTGGGAGCATTGGTGGTGGTCATTGTTCTGGTTGCGGCCGGCTTGTATGTACCGAGGTGGAAGAAGGCTTCCGCTGCCAACGCGCAGGACTCTGGAACTCAGCAGGTATCCACGACGACAAGCTCACCGCCAACTACAAGTTCACAGCCGCAGCAGCCGGCTGCTTCTGACAATCATGCGACAGAGCCCAACCCTGGCGAGGTCAACAGCAATGGCAATGGCGAGGTCGTTGGCGCGCAGAGCGCTGGCTCGCAGAGAAAGAAGCCATTCGCCGGTAACGCTAGCCTCGCGCCCAGCAATGGCGGAGCCGCCAGCTCCCAGCCACCGCCGGATACGGCGGAATTAGACGCCATCGAGCACGAAATTGATCAGCTCTCGAGCCGCGCTGCTGCCGTGGATAGCAGCCTCGATAATCTGCAGCGTCAGCAGCAAGCCGCGGGCTATGGACTGCGCGGCGACATCGCTTCCAAACAGGCCAGCATGAAAATGAATCTAGCGAAGGCCCAGGATGCGATCAACCATAACGACGCAGAGCGCGCAAAGAGATACGCAAAAATGACTGACGCTGACGTCGAAGCGCTCGAGAAGTTTTTAGGGCGATAACTGTTAGGAATTAAACCGCAGAGGACGCTGAGGCATTAATGTCTTTGCATGGATTGTCCCACAGGCCGCGCCTCACCAAGTCTTAACCACTTCTAGATATTGATTCTCCTTTCGTAAAACTTAGGAATGCTTGACAAAGACATTCCATGGCATTATACATAGCAATACAAGGTATATGGTCTTGCTTAGGAATACCAAAGCCGAGCCCGACGAGAAGTGGGAGGCACAGCTTCGCAAAGGCTGCCTGGAGCTGGCTATTCTGGCTAGCTTGTGGGAGAAGCGGCTCTACGGCCTGGAAATCCTGCGCGTGCTGGAAGAAGACTCAAAGCTGGTACTGGCTGAAGGCACGGTGTATCCCATTTTGGGGCGCCTTAAGGAAGAAGGGTTGCTGCAGTCAGAGTGGGTCGAGGCTGACGCAGGTCATCCGCGTAAATACTATTGGTTAACCGCAGCCGGTCGCCAGAAGGCAGCCACGATGGCGCAGTTTTGGAATGGCTTTGCAGCCAACTTAACTCGCCTGCTGAAGCCAGTCCTGAATGGAAGGTGAACATGATGAGCACAACGATTTCGAATCCGATGATTGAAAACTATTTTTCTGAACTGGAAAAGAAAATGCCGGGTTGCTCCAAAGCCGAACGGGAAGAATTCATACGTGAGATCCGCGCCCACGTGCTTGACCGGCTGCTGCAGACGGCTGCTCCCACAGAAGAGGAATACCGGGCAGTTCTGGCAGCCGTGGGCACGCCCGAAGAAATTGCCCGGCAGTATCGCCTGGAGCTGATGCTGAACCGTGCCGCCAAGAGCAGGTCGCCGCTGCTTCTGCTGCGCAGCACGTTACGCTGGGCGGTTACAGGGGTGCAGGGCTTTGCAGTTTTCCTGGTTGCCTGCGTCGGTTACATGCTGGCGCTGGGATTGTATGTGCTGGCCGTCCTTAAGCCGATTTTTCCACACAACGTTGGAATGTTTGTTGGTCCGCGGGGGATGAATATTGCTTATATGTCACATCCTCGTGGCCAGGAAGTTTTGGGCCCTTACTTTACCCTGGTGATGATGTTCGCCGGACTTTTTCTGATGCAAGGTACTACCCTGCTCCTCAGGTTTTTGATCAACCGTTTTGGGAAATTGAAGCAAAAAATATGATTGTGAAATCCTACTTGCGCTGGGCGATGGCTACGCCGTCGCGCATGGGAACGATGGTGGTGAAAAAATCGGGCGAGGCGTACAGGAGCCGGTTGAATTCCTGGATCGCCCTGGTGGAATCGTCTTTCGCGTTTGGGTCAGCGACGTATCCACTCCATAGCACATTGTCGGTGATCAGCAACCCGCCTTTGCGAAGGCGTTCGGTGGCCAGAGGCAGCACGCGCGGATAATCTTCTTTATCCACGTCGTTGAAGATAATGTCGTAGGAACCCGGCTTCTCCTCCGAAAGAATTTCCAGCGCGTCGCCGAGGCGGACATCAATGCGGGCGGCTACGCCCGCGCGCTCGAAGTAACGGCGGGCTTCATCGGCGTTTTTCTGACTGCTATCGGTGTACACCACCCTGCCGTTCGGGCCCACGGCGCGCGCCCACCAGATGGTGGAGTATCCAATGGCCGATCCGAGTTCAAAGACGGTTTGCGCTTTGGCGATCTGCGCGAGTTGATACAAAAAACTTGCCACCATGGGGCCGATAATGGGGATATCGCGTTGTTTGGCCTGGGCCTCCATTTCGCGCAGGACTTCGTCGCGCTGGGGCAAGATCGCATAGAGATAGTTTTCGACGGATTCGGCGGTGATGGGGTTCATGTGTGGGCCATTTCAAGATCAGCCGAGGGTTTCGCCGGGCTTCAGTTCGATGATCTCGATGCCGAGATCGGAGGCCAGGTGCTTGAATTCAGCAGGCGTCCCGGTCAGCATGGGGAACGTACCGTGATGAATGGGAATCACCGCCTTGGGCCGCAGCAGGCGGCAGGCATAGGTGGCCTCGCGCGGTCCCATGGTGAAGTGGTCCCCAATCGGCAGCAAGGCAAGATCGGGTTTGTAGAGATCGTGAATGATCTGCATATCACTGAAGACGGCGGTGTCGCCCGCGTGATAGATCTTCAGCCCATTGTCGAACTCGAGAACATAGCCGCAGGGGTCTCCGGCGTAGATGGTCTGCCCTTCATCCTCGACGCCGCTAGAGTGTAAGGCGTGCACCATGGTGATACGGACACCGGCCACGGTCTGGGAGCCACCCTTGTTCATGGGCTGCAACTTCTCGACACCCTTTCTCCCAAACCAGGCACAAAGCTCAAAGATCCCAATCACCACGGGCTTGTGCTTCTTGGCGATTTCCACCACGTCACCCATGTGATCGGAGTGGCCATGCGTCACCATAATCAGGTCCACCGCCTTAATGTCTTTTTCTTTTTCCGGACAGGCAGGGTTGTGTTTACACCAGGGATCAATGAGGATGATGCTCCCGCTGGTGGTTTCAATACGAACACAGGAGTGTCCCAGCCAGGTGACTTTGAGACCTTGAAGATCCATAGAGTTCCTTTAAGACCCCTGATTGTAAATGAATTAACCACAAAATGAGTTAACCACAAGGAGACAGAGGACACCTGAAGAGAATTATGAGGGAGAACAGCACTAGGACGCCCGGTCGCGCCAATAATTTCTGAGAGCCTCATCAATATGCTGACGCTCAAAGTCATCCTCGTCTCTTTTTAAGGTGAGATAGGCGACAATCGCTGCTGCCTGCTCCTGGTTAAATATGGCGAACCTGTGACGAACGTGCTCAAACCACGTCCGCTCGCCGTATCTCCGTGGGTTGATTCGCTCGCCTCGCGACGTCTCATCCAGCCCATGCGTCAAGTGGAAGATAGGATTACTTCGCTCCAACTGACCGCGAATGTCGGCAATCAGGTAAGCAGGCAGATAGAAACGGAACGCCTCGTCTGAGAAAAAACTCAGGGCTGAAGCAAAGCCGGCAGGCGCCTGATCCAGGAACGCCGGGGCCAGGACTCGCCAGTCGGCTTTGCCCTTAAACTCCTGCTCCAATAAGTGTGGCTCGTCACCCTCATTACCGCCCTTGAGACACCAATCCCCTGGATACTCCACTGCGGCGAACGCTAAGGCTATCTGTGCGGCTATTGCTTCCTTGTCGTGCATATGACAATCGGTGATCGAGCGGTCTGGATCGGCCATCAACGGCCGAATCTATAATAACGAGAAACGTCCTAAACGAACTCCCACGATTCCGTGGGGCTTGCATTTGGCCCCGGTTGCCTTCATACTGGATATCTACCATGAGTGCTTGCGCCCATACAGTGTGTATGTGTTGTTGCTGCCCTTGTTGTGTCTTCTGGGGTAATGGGCTCAAGCGGTCAGTCAAGTCATAAATCCAATAAAAGCTTAAGCCTAAACGAACCAGAAGCACATGGTTAGGGTGCTTTTTTGTCTCCAAGTAAGACATTTCCAGGCAAGACAGGAATTGAGCAACAACAGGAATTGAGCAAGGAAAATTCAGGCAAGACAGGAATGAAGTCATGAAGGCCTCAAATTCAGTTTGGAAAGAACAGCTCGCGGGAAAAATACCGGAAACTCTGGCCCGCGAGATTGACGTGTTCGAAACCGAGATCATCCTGAGAAAACAGGGCAAGCTGGATGAACGTCTTTTCGCCGAAACCCGGCTGCGCAGGGGCGCTTATGGGCAGCGTTACGACAACGGCCAGAGACACGACGGGCAGAAGGTGCAGAAGATCGCCTATTCCTCCGGCGAATTGACCAAAGGCCCGATGACAATGTGGGACGCGCCCGGCATGCAGCGCATCAAGATTCCCGGTGGCGGGCTCAACGCCGAGCAGCTTGAGGTGATGGGCGAATTGGCGGAAGAATATTCTGACGGCATTGCCCACGTCACGACCCGGCAGGACTTTCAACTTCACTACATCCAGATTGACGACACGCCCAGCCTGATGCGGCGGCTGGCCGCGGCGAACATCACTACCCGCGAGGCCTGCGGCAACAGCGTTCGCAACCTTACGGCTTGTCCTTATGCCGGGGTTTGCCCCGATGAAGTTTTCGATGTAACGCCTTATACGCATGCCTTGGCGAAATTTCTGTTGGGACATCCTGACTGCCAGAACTTTGGCCGGAAGTTTAAGCCGGCATTCAGCGGTTGCGCGCAACATGCTTGCGGAGTGACGAGTCTGCACGACCTGGGACTCATTGCTACGAAGCGGATTGAAAACGGAGTAGAAAAGCGCGGCTTTGAACTCTACGTGGGCGGCGGACTAGGCACAGTTCCCTACCAGGCAAAGCTGTTTGATTCCTTCGTTCCGCCGGAAGAATTACTGCCGCTGGCGCAATCCATCGCACGAGTCTTTGCCAGGCTGGGCGAGAAGAAGAACCGCAACCGGGCGCGCATCAAGTTTCTGGTCCACGATTTGGGTATCGAGAAATTTAAGGAGTTGGTGCTGGAAGAGCGTAAGACCCTGACTCCCGACCCCAGATGGACCGAATTTATAAAGGATGCCGAGCAATTTACAGAAGCGCCGCTGCGGCCAGCGGGTACGTGGCCCATTCCGAATTCAGAGGCCTTCGGGCGCTGGCTCAAAACCAATACGCGTCTGCAGAAACAAGCGGGGTACGTTACGGTGACGGTCGCGCTTCCATTGGGCGACATTACGGCCAACCAGCTACGGTCTTTGGCAGACATCGTTCGGCGCTTCACCAAAGAAACCGTGCGCACGACGGTGGAACAGAACTTCGTGATTCGCTGGGTCAGCCAGGGCGATTTGCAAGAGCTCTACAACGCGCTGCATGCCGTGGGTTTGGCTGAGCCGGGAGCTGGAACGATTCTGGATATCGTCTCCTGCCCGGGTACGGATACCTGCAAGCTGGGAATTTCTTCTTCGCGCGGTCTGGCGGGCGAGTTGCGCAAAAGACTGGCGGAGAAGAGTTTTGAATTGGATGAGGCAGTTCAGAACCTGCATATCAAAGTCAGCGGCTGCTTCAACAGTTGCGGACAGCATCATGTGGCCGACATAGGTTTTTACGGCGTCAGCCGCAAGATTTCTGGATACGCTGTGCCGCACTTCCAGGTCGTTCTGGGCGGCGAGTGGGAGCACAACGCCGGCTCTTACGGATTGCCGGTGGTGCCGGTGCCTTCCAAGAATATTCCCGAAGTGGTCACGCGGTTGACGGAGCGCTACGTGGCTGGACGGAACAGCGGAGAAAGCTTCAAGGATTTCGTTAAGCGGATCGGTAAGGCGGAGTTGAAGAATCTGCTGGACGATCTCACAAAGCCTCCGGCGGGAGATCGCTCTTACTTCAGCGATTGGGGAGATCCGCGCGAATACAGTTTGGGAGATATGGGCGTAGGCGAGTGCGCGGGAGAGGTGGTTTCGGCGGTCGAGTTCGATCTGGCTGCTGCCGAACGCGAGGTGTTCGAGGCCCAACTCGCCCTCGAGAAGGGACTCGCAGACGAGGCGGGAAAAACCGCCTATCAAGCTATGCTACGTGCGGCGAAAGGGCTGGTAAAGATCAATCATCCCAATGTGACGGACGATCCGGACCAGATCATTTCTGAATTTCGCACGCGGTTTTACGATACGCAGCTATTCTTTGATCCGTTTGCAGGTGGGAAGTTTGCAAACTACCTGTTTGATGCCCACCTGAAAGCGAGTCAAACCTATACTTTAGAGTCAGGCCGCTATCTAATTGATGAGGCACAGCTTTTTGTTGATGCGGCGCACAGTTGTAATAACCGGTTGGGGACGCCGGTGGCGGTGGCGAAGTGATGGCCCTGCCGTCCGGAACAACCGAATCCATATTAATTAAGGAACCGCGATACATGGAACTGCAGCACGTTAATGTGAAACTCCTGGTGAAAGATCCGGAGAGGGTTGACCTCGATCCGCTGGTGCCGGTGTTTCATAACTGGATCCAGGGACAGGTTTTCGAAGGGCAATTAGTGGATGTGGCCGATTACCGCCATGTCCCTGCCGGGCCGGGAGTGATACTGATTGGACTGGATGGCGACTACAGCGTGGACAACACCGACAGCCGGTTGGGGGTCCGCTACAACCGCAAGGCCGTGCTCGATGGCAGCAATCAGGACCGGTTGAAGCAGGCAACGCGTGCTGCGCTCAGCGCATTGCAGCGTTTAGAAGAAGAAACGAGCCTGGGAGGACAACTGCACTTTAACGGTCAGGACGTTGAAATCTTCGTCAACGACCGCCTGATGGCGCCGAATCGCACGGAGACCCGCGAAGCGTTTAAATCGGATTTCGAGAGCTTCTCCGATAAGTTATTCGGCCCTGGGAAATATTCTCTCGCGTACAGCGACGATCCTCGCAGGCTGTTCACGGTGTCATTGAAAGCGTTGCAGTCTATCCCGGTGGAGCAGTTGTTGGCAAATTTGAGCTAGTCATCGTCCTTCCCTCTGTCATGTTGAGCGGAGCGCCACGATTCCATTGGCAGTTGCATAATCTCAAGCGCGGAGTCGAAACACCCCGAGAATGTTTCGGTATACATGTCGCATCAGGGAATTTTCTCGAAGATGCTGCGGGCGAACAGTTAGGCTTCCGCTTCCCACTCCATTCAAGATTTCGTGCAACCAGGCCGTAGAGTGGGTCCATCTCGCGAAGCAACAAATTTTCTCCAGGCGCTCCGCTCAACATGACAAGTTAAGAAAACCCTGTTCTGCCCTCGTAGTTTAAAATTCAAGTCTTGCGGAGAACCATGCTGTCATCCAAAAATGGCGTCGCTGCGTCAGCAATACTGGTAACTGTGCTTCTGCTCTCTTTCCCTAAGATCCAAGCGCAGGAACCTACCTCGCAACCCAACAAAGCGGAGCACACGCTGGTGTTCATGACCGACTTCGGCTTGCTTGATGATTCAGTCGCAATCTGCAAGGCGGTGATGCTGCGTGTTGACCCGACGCTCAGGATCATGGACATTACGCACGACGTTACACCCTATTCGATTGTTGATGGAGCCCGCTATCTTTCGGGGACCTCGCCTTACTACGGGCCGGGGACCGTATTCGTTGCGGTTATAGACCCTGGGGTTGGCAGCAGCCGCAAGGCGATTGTGGCCAAGTCGAAGCTCGGCCAGTACTTTGTAGTGCCGGATAACGGCCTGCTCACGCTGATCGAAGACAGGGATGGCATTGCCGAAGCGCGGGAGATCACAAACCCGGAATGGATGATTGGAGGCAAACTTTCTTCCACGTTTCATGGGCGCGATATCTTTTCTCCTGTGGGCGCTCATCTTGCGCGAGGCGATGATTGGACGCAAGTCGGTCCGATTGTGCCGAAGTTAGTACGCCTCAACCTGGTGCAGGCAACCATAGAGGCTGGCGGATTGAGCGGCGAAGTGATTGCCATTGACGGTCCGTATGGAAATCTGATCACCAACATTGAAGCTGACCGGTTTGCAAAACTGGGTTACAAGATCGGCGATCAGGTGAGGTTTACAATCGCGGAGCAGCCCTACACCATGCCGTTTGTGCGGACCTTCAGCGATGTCCCGAAAGACAAACCTCTGTTGTACATTGATTCACGCGGGCACCTTGCCATCGCGATCAATCAGGGCAATGCGCAAGCGCTGTTGCATGTAACCACGCCGAGCCCGTTGTTGATTGAAAAAAAGAAAGAACGATGAAAGCAGTCCTTAGGTGTCAGTCCTCGGTCCTCAGTCTTTCAGTTAAACTTGCAT
>DATHMF010000033.1 GCA_035487355.1 Terriglobales bacterium
TATTTCTCTAACGCGTTTTTGCCCGGCGGGGCGCTGAGGCATCCCAAAAGCCCTAATTGAAGACAACGTCGCTTCTCCGAATTAAGGAGGGAGAACAGATGCCTGTGTCTGTCAGGCATCTGTTCTTGGGGTGAGTGAATCGGAGGTGTTCTCTGGCACTCAGACTACCGGGGCCCCGCGCACGCAACCATCCGGTCTTTCCAGTACGGAGAGACGGGGTTTCTTGTAGGGCGAGTGGCTGTCCTCTGTTGTCCGGAAAAATCACCGATTCCAACTGCTGCTGTCTCAGGGCTTTACTTTGACTGGAAATCTCCTGCGTATATAAGGGACCGTCTTGTACATAGTTTGCCGGCCGGAATGAATCCAGGATGAAACAGGACGGGGAGATTCTGCGAGAAGATTGGAGATATGAACGAATGAGGGATGACAATCCGCCACAAGCTTTACAAACGCGGTCAAAGGCACGGCCAGTAGAATCCCTATCAAGCCCCAAAGCCAACCCCAGAACAGGATCCCTGCTGTGGCCGCGACCGGGCCTATATTGACCCGCAACCCGACTACCTTTGGGATTAGAAAGTTTGCGGAAATGAAATGAAGGCATACGACTGTTAGGAAAATAATGGCAAACGGGCTTGCTGTAGTAAATTGCAAAAGCGCGGCCGCGGATGGGACCAGCACGGCGAGGATTACGCCCAGAAAAGGAATCAAATTCAGAAAACCGCTCACGATGCCAAGGATCATGGCACCCTGTATTTTCAACGCGAGAAGGACGAGAATCGTAACGGTTGCCATCGCAGAACCGATGATCAAGTTGCCCGCCGCAAATCCTCTCACCATTTGGGTCAATCGCCCCACGAATTGAGGCACGTCGATCATGTGGCCGAATGAGCTCGTCAGCCTTTGTTTCATCTGTTCCTTGCGAATCAGATTGAAGAACATCAGGAAAGGCACAACTCCAATAATGATGATGGCACTCCACACCGGCCCGACGCCGCGAATCATGTACGAAGGCCAGCTGGGCGGTTCTTTGATCTTTACCTCAGCGATTTTTTTTGCCGGCACCTCTGGATTCAGGCTGCCGGCGGTTTCTTGAACTTTGGCAATCTTCTGGTTCAAAGGCTTCAGGACATCGCGGATCCGCTCGGCGTACCGGGGCATGGTCTCCACGATGTCCGAAATACGATTGTAGGACGCGTACGTCAGGAAGCAGATGCACAGCGTTCCAGTAACTACGATAATTCCGGCGGCAGCGGAACGCGGGACATGCCAGCTCTCCAGATAGGTCACCAGCGGATCAACGAGGATCGCGAGGAAGGCAGCGAGCAGCAGTGTGATGCAAAAGGAACTTGCAAAGAAACAAAAAGCCATCAGAAGAGCGAGCACGATGACCCATAGAAGCCAGGCGATACGACTTAATAGGCGCCGTTGGAGTAAGTCTGTTGAGCTGCGCATCATTGAGACCAATTGCTCTCCCTCTTCCCATTTGCAAAACACGTGTGCGAGACCTCCTCGCACCCCAGTTGGGCGCAAGGAGGATCGCACAGGTAGTTCACGATAGGGTCTTACGCTGGAAAAAATGGACAATCAGCGAGAGAACTGCGAGCAGCAACAGAATATGAATCAGAGCGCTGGAGACATGGAAGACCAAGAATCCCCCCAGCCAAGCCAGCACCAAAACTGCAAACAAGACGATGAACATATAACCCTCCTTCCATAAACGCTCTTAGATTGTTCCAATTGAAAGCGCAAGCCCATACAGGGAATGCTGCAGTATTTGCCCAACCACACCCGATGGAGGAGGTTTGTTTTCCCGCTCTCTGAAAGGCGAGTGAAAGGGGCGCGGTCGAAAGCCGCTGGGGTCCAGCGAATTACAACGAACTTCTCTACAAGCAGCGCAGGAGCGCCCCCCGCTAAGGCAATCCGGTGGGAAGGCGAATTTGTTCAGCTCCGACAAACTCCAACCAGAAAGGCCGCCGCCGCAGCGCACATGCCCGCAGCACCCATCCATCCCAATACCTTCAAATAGAGTGGCAACGTAAACCGGCCCATCACTCTTCGATTCCGCGTCAACAACATCATTAGGGCCATCACAGGAGCGGCGAGAATTCCATTGATAACCGCGGCAATGAATAATGCTTTGATCGGGTCCAAATGAATAAAGTTCAGAGCCAAACCGGCGATCGTGGCAGCGCCCAGCGTGGCATAAAATTTGAAGGCTTTCTTCGGCTTGATCGCGAGACCTACTCGCCAGTGCATCGCTTCTCCAATAGCGTAGGCTGCGCTTCCCGCAAGAACCGGAACGGCAAGAAGCCCCGTTGCTATTATTCCTGCAGCGAATAAGACATAGGCAAAGCGTCCGGCCAGCGGTTCCAGAGCTCGCGCCGCTTCCGTTGCCGTATGGATGTTCGTCTGTCCGTGGGCATGCAAAGTTGCCGCAGAGGTGAGCATGATAAAAAACGCCACCAGGTTGGACGCCGCCATGCCGAGGTAGGTGTCGATCTTGATTCTGCGAAGTTGCTCAGGCGCCTGGGATGGATCTTTGCGCAGGGATTTATCTTCTTTTTTATCGCGAACTTCTTCGGCTTCCTGGGATGCCTGCCAAAAAAACAGATAAGGACTAATGGTAGTCCCGAGTACTGCTACCACCATCATGCTGTACTCCCCATGAAATCCATTTAAGGGAGGCAGAATCAATGCGCGCAGGGCTTCGCTCCAAGAAACGTGAACCAGAAAAGCTGTCACCACATACGCGAATAAT
>DATHMF010000034.1 GCA_035487355.1 Terriglobales bacterium
GGCCTGCTCCTGATCGGCGATGCGGCGCACGTGATGTCGCCCGTGGGCGGAGTGGGCATCAACTACGCAATCCAGGACGCGGTAGTCGCAGCCAATGTGCTTGGGGAGCCGTTGAAGGCCGGCAGAGTTGAACCAGGAAAGCTCGCCGAGGTGCAGCGCCAGCGGGAGTGGCCAACACGGTTCATCCAGGCATTGCAGTCATTGGCGCAAAAACAGATTGGCAGGGGCGTGCGCCGCAGCGAACAGATTATGCGGATTCCATGGTATGTGCGGCTGCTCGCCCGCGTGCCCATTGTGCGCGATGTTCCGGCGCGCCTGATGGCGTTTGGAATCAAGCGAGTGCACGTGGAAGCAAAGAAAGAAGCGATCGAGAGGCCCTGATGGTTGCAGTCCGTTCAACAGCCGCGGATCGATTTTTGCCGCCGCCTCTTTCGAGCTCATCGGGCCTCCCGCGAAACAAAAAGACTCATTTTCCATTCCTTGTGTCTATTTCTATTTACAGTTTGAATATAGAATACCCTCATGCTCAACATGGGCTTGCAAGTGACGTCGGGCCAGGTAAGCAGTTCTATCTCCAGGGCGACACACCATGCACGCATTTCTTGTGCGCATTTCTTGTGGAAGGCGCAACCGTCGAGAAAGTTCTTTCATGCTGGTTGTGATTTGAAGATTTTTACGTCCTCTTTCCAGTCCCGAAACGTCTAAGCCTCCAGGTCGGGCGCGAGCGTCCGTGGTTCCCACTGATGCTCGAATCAATGATATTGTGATCGTGTTTATGACGGGTTCAGCACTGCGGCATTATAAGGTCCTGGCGCTCGCAGGCAGCATTGGGCTGCTGGCAATGGCCGTGGGCTGCAGCAAAGGCGAAGGATCTGACCCCAAGGGAGGTATGGCCATTCCTGTGCCCATGACGGTGGCGCAGCCGACGACTGTGAATACTTCCTCGGAATATGTGGCCACGCTGAAATCGCGCAACACCACCAGCATCAATCCACTGGTGGAGGGCCAGATTACGCAAATCTACGTGAAATCGGGCGAGCGGGTGCAGACGGGCACACTGCTGATGCAGATTGATCCGCTCAAGCAACTGGCCACTACCGGCAGCCAGGAGGGCGCGCGCAAAGCGCAAGAGGCCAATGTTCTTTACGCGCAGAAACAACTGGAGCGCACGCGCAAGCTCTATGAGGCGGGCGTGGTCAGCAAGCAAAACCTGGATGAGGCGGTTTCCGCCCACGATGCCGCCGAGGCGCAATTGAAGTCATTGGAATCGCAGGTGCAGGAGCAGAGAGAGCAATTGCGCTACTACCGGGTCATGGCCCCAACCAGTGGAATTGTCGGCGATATTCCGGTGCACGTGGGCGACCGCGTGACCATGACCACAATGCTCACAACCGTAGACCAGCCGGGAGCGCTCGAAGCCTACGTGGATATCCCGGTTGAGCACGCGCATGATGTGGGACTGGGCAGGCTGGTTGAGATCCTGGGGAACGACGGGAATGCGGTTGCGCAAAGCCATGTCACCTTTGTTTCGCCGCAGGTGAACGACGCGATGCAGACCATCCTGATCAAATCGCTGGTGGACAACAAGGGAGACCTTCTGCGCAACCAGCAGTTGGTGCGGGCCCGGGTCATCTGGGGCACGCGGCAGGCTTTGCTGATTCCCATCCTGGCGATTTCGCGCATCAATGGGCAGCCGTTTGCGTTTGTTGCCGTGAGCGAACAGAACAAACCCCTGGTCGCCCACCAGAGGCAAGTGCAGCTCGGCGAAATGATCGGGAACGATTATGTGGTGCTGGACGGAATCAAACCCGGAGAGCGGATCATCACCGGCGGCACGCAAATGCTGGGCGATGGGGTTCCGGTCGCGCCCAAAAGTTAGTACGCTTGTGTCATTGGAGTGTGGGGAATTGGAATTAAGCGGCAGCAGGATTGAACGGGCTGAAAAAACCTAGGTCCCGCCGCGAAGCGCGGCTCCGGTCAGGATGACAAAAGCGGGATTAGGATTTAGATGTTGCTGCAACCCAGCGCTGGGTAACTATATATATCGCCCCTCGCGGGGCTTGCTTTAACAGAAACCGGTGACTTATGTTCGTTGATTTTTTTATCCAACGACCTATCTTCGCCACGGTATGCGCGCTGTTGATCATTCTGGCAGGCGCCGTCGCTATTCCTACTCTGCCTGTCGCACAGTTTCCCAATTTGGCACCGCCGCAGGTCAGCGTCAATAGCGGCTACACCGGCGCAAGTGCGCAGGTGGTGGAAGCTTCGGTCACCACGCCGCTGGAGCAACAAATCAACGGCGTCAAAGGGATGAAGTACATCACCTCCAGCAGCGGCAACGACGGTTCCAGCAATGTCAGCGCCATATTCGACATTGGCCGCGACGTTGACATCGCGGCCGTTGATGTTCAGAATCGCGTGGCCAACGTGCAGGGCCGGCTGCCCTTGGAGGTAAATTCCACCGGCATCAGCATCAGCAAGAGCGGCTCGGGCTTCGTTTTCGCGGCCGGCTTCTATTCCGATGACAATCGCTATGACAGCCTCTTCATCAGCAACTATGTTGACGTGTATCTGAAAGATGCGTTGAAGCGCATCAAAGGCGTGAGCGACGTCATCATCTTCGGAGAACGCAAGTATTCCATGCGCCTGTGGCTCGACCCCGGGCGCATGGCCAATCGCAAACTGACGGCCTCGGATGTGGTGACTGCGTTGCGCGAACAGAACATTCAGGTGGCCGCAGGACAGCTCGGCGAGCCGCCTTCTCCCACAGGCCAGAGCTACCAGATCAGCGTGCGCGCCGTGGGGCGGCTCTCAACACCGGACGAGTTTGAAAACATTATCCTCAAGGCCGGCGAAGATGGGTCGCTGGTCAAGCTCAAAGATGTCGGCCGGGCCGAACTGGGCGCGGAAAACTACGGCGGCAACCTGGAGTTCAACGGATACCATGCCGTCGGTCTTGGCCTCACGCAACTTACCGATGCCAATGCCCTCGAAGTGGACCGCGCCGCCAAGGCGGAGTTGGAGCGGCTGTCAAAAAGTTTCCCTCCGGGACTCAAATACCAGATTGCGTTTGATACCACACAGGTCGTATCTGAATCCATTAAGGATGTCCTGTTTACGCTCTCCGAGGCGATCGCGCTGGTGATTCTGGTGATTTTTATCTTCCTGCAGGATTGGCGCACGACGCTGATTCCGGCGGTCACCATTCCCGTCTCTCTGATCGGAACATTTATTTTCGTCAAGCTGCTGGGCTTTTCCATCAACACGCTGACTCTGTTCGGCATCACGCTGGCCACGGGTCTCGTGGTAGATGACGCCATTGTGGTCATTGAAAACGTGCAGCGCCACGTCTCTGAGGGCATTCATGACGGCCACAAGGCAGCTTCGGTGGCCATGAAAGAAGTAGCCAGCGCCGTGGTGGCCACATCGCTGGTGCTGGTGGCCGTGTTCGTGCCCGTGGCTTTCTTTCCGGGAACGACGGGAATTCTTTTCCGGCAGTTCGCGCTCACCATCGCATTTTCTGTCGCTATCTCAGCCTTCAATGCGCTGACCCTCAGCCCGGCACTTTCGGCCATCCTGCTGGGAGGCGGTGAAACCGTCCATGGCGGGTTCTTTGCCGTTTTCAACCGCATCGTAGAGAAAGGCACCGCCAGGTATCAACGGACATTGCATGGTCTGTTTCGCGTGCGCGCGCTGGTGGTGCTGATTTTCGTCGTGGGATTGGGTGCGGCTTACCTGGTTTACAAATCGGTGCCCCATGGCTTTGTACCGCAGGAAGATCAGGGATGGTTCATGAACGTGATCCTGGCCCCGCAGGGCGCTTCACTCGATTACACCGGAAAGATCGCCGCCCAGGTGGAAACCGTTCTCAGCAAAAACCCTGACATCACCGGAGTTTTTGCGGTCAGCGGTTTCAGCTTCGGTGGAAGCGCACCGAACCGCGGTATGGTTTTTGCGACGTTGCGGCCGATCAGCGAACGCAAAGGCGACGCCCACTCCGCCGATACCGTGATTAACAGCATACGCGGCCCGCTCTTCGGGATTCCGGGCGCAATTGTCGTTCCCTTCTCTCCCCCGGCGGTTTCGGGATTGGGAAACTTTGGCGGTTTTCAAATGGTGCTGCAAGACCAGGGCGGCCACACCTACGAAGAATTTTCCAGGATCGTCGATGAATTCAAAAGCAAAGGCAACGCCAGCGGGCAGGTGGTTGGATTGAATACCTTCTTTACCGCCAATGATCCGCAGTTCGTGGTCACCATTGACCGCGAAAAGGCCAAGAGCCTGCAGGTGCCCCTGCAACAGATTGCCTCTACCCTCCAGATTTTCCTGGGGTCGCAATATGTGAATGACTTCGACTTCAATAACCGCTCGTATCGCGTCTACGTGCAGGCCGATCAGAAATTCCGCTCGCAGCCGCAAGACATCCAGCGGTTCTACGTGCGCTCCGACACGGGTGCGATGATCCCGCTGGAGAACCTGGTCACGATCAGCCAGTCCACGACGCCGCCGGTGGTCTCGCATTACAACCTGTTCCGCTCGGCGGAAATTGACGGCTCCGCCGCGCCGGGGCGCAGCTCCGGCGACGCCATTGCAGCCATGGAAAGGCTGGCCCAGGAAACCCTGCCCCGCGGAGTCTCTTATGCATGGACCGGACTCTCGCTGGAAGAAATAGAATCGGGAAGCCAGGCGGCCCTGCTGTTCGGTTTGGGATTGCTGGTTGTCTATCTCACGCTGGCGGCGCAATACGAAAGTTTCTCTTTACCCTTCATCGTGATACTCGCCGTTCCCATGGCGCTGCTGGGCGCCCTGGGCGCGCAGAAGATCGCGGGCCTGCAGAACGACGTGTATTGCCAGGTGGGATTGGTGATGCTGATTGCGCTCTCCAGCAAGAACGCAATTCTTATCGTCGAATTTGCCGAGCAGTTGCGCGAGCGCGGTCTGAGCGTATCTGAGGCCGCGATTGAAGCGGCTCGCATACGGCTGCGGCCCATCCTGATGACTTCTTTCGCCTTCATTCTCGGCGTGCTGCCGCTGGTGTTCGCCAGGGGCGCCGGCAAGATCGGCCGCCAGTCCGTGGGAACCACTGTCTTCGGCGGCATGCTGGTTTCCACTCTGCTCAACCTGCTGTTCATCCCGGTGCTGTATGTGATTGTCAAAGGTTGGCAGGTGAGACGGGCAGAGCCGGCCACGGTTGAGCAACAGGAAATTCTGCTGGAAAAGTAGAAAATAATTCGCTGCCGGTTTCGCGTTTAAGTTCCCAAAAAAGAACGCCCTTCACGGGTCTGTTGATCCCGACAATTACTGTATCCCACTACCGTGGACGAGCGGGCCTTCAGGCCTGCGTTGAGATGTAAAACAAATGGGCTTCAGCTCCGGTCCCGCGCGGATACGCCAATTCTAAAAGCTTATTTGATAATGACGCGATCGGTGGTGAACTTGAAGAAGCTGGAATAAGCGGCGGCATTCAGACAAGCAGCCAAAGGTACAGCGTTATTTAATTTGTCCTTGCAGGTACTGACCTGGTGACTGGCATTCTCCGCCAAAGTATAAGGTGATCCTGCTCCTGCCGCTGGAGCATTGGGGTCAAAGGTGTCCGGTTGTGTAGCGGTGATTTCTGTTCCGACTATGGGGGCGCTGCATCCACCCACGAGCACGTCGAGCAGCGAGTTGTTAATACCGTAGGGTGTAGTGCAATTGGCCGCGAGCGCAGGCGCAGGCGTGGCCGCGAGTGATGCAGCGCTGACTCCGCCACACAGCTCGCCTGTTCCCATGGAGGGATAACTCATCAACGCCGGATCAAGGTGCTCCGAAGACAAATGTCCCGGCGGCGAACCCGCGGAAGCTGTTGGCGTGGAGAAACCGCTTGTCATGGCTTTAATTTTTGCATTTGACAGACTGAGGTTGGCTCCAACGAAGGGCAGCGTAATGCTTCCAGGGGTGGTCAAGAGTGCGTTACCCGAGATGCTGGTAGAGAGCCGGTTCGCAGGGATCCGGTTGCTATCAATTGCCCCAGGATCGGGGTTGTACCACCAGTCGAGATCACTGGCTCCGTTGTAACCGCTGACGGTGGTAGGCGCGCCAGTGACGACTCCCATATTGAAATTCGGCTCAGTGGTGCCGCTCAAGTCGGCGATGCCCAGCATGACAAACAACAAAGAGATCGAGCCATTTCCGACGTCGGTGTTGATAGCGTTTTGCAATCCGTTTTTGGCGAGAGAACCAACGATTGCCCCGCCTAATGCGTTGGCCATACAAAATGCGTCGGTCGTCGCGCCTACCTGCATCTGCAAAGAATTGACCCGCTGGTTCTGCTCGAACTTGCAGGTGGAACTGCAGCCATCAAGATTCGCATTGTTCCCATCGTCGCACTGCTCGGGTGGCGTCTGCCGGATGCCATCGCCACAAGACGGTCCCGTGACATGAAGCAGCGCGGAGCCACGAAAAGGTCCGCTGGCAGCGATAATTCGGCATGCGCCCCCGCGAACAGCAGTTACCAGACCGGAAGACGGATTCACAGTCGCGACACCCAGGTTGTCGGAGATCCAAGTCGCCAGGCCCGTAATCTTGGTGCGTCCGCCAGTTTTGTTGAGCGCGCCGAGATCGAGGCGAAAGGCGTCGAATTGCTGAGTGGCCGCTGGCGCGATAGAAGAGTTCGCAGGTGTTACCTCAATCCGCACCGGGCCTTGTTGTCCCTGCAAAAACAGGACCGAGCTGAAGACGAATACGACAATCCTGCAATAGGCAGTCGCTCGCACGCAACGCATATGGTTTTCCATTTTCTTTGAGAGGGAGGCATTCATCATACATCGGGCCGTAAGAATCAGCCCCCGGTGTCGCTCTAGCTCCTGATGAGTCTGTTACCTTTCTAGTAATATATGGCTGTTCGTCGCTGATGGCCCCCTATCCCATTTGCTCAAATAGTCTCCATTGATATGAAGTCATTACAATTCAATGACATACGGAGAGACCGGGGGGTACCAGCAGGAAGTGGTCAGATATTTACTTTGCTATAAACCAGACCTCCCTTTCTTCCCAATCTGAAGAGTAAACAGAACTGGCGAATGCCTACTGTTATCGCAAATTTTCAAAGACCAGAAGGCTTTTTTTAGGGCTCGCAGCCGAAATCAGGCTGCACCCCTAAGCCCGCATTCTTGAATGCTGGGTACACTTCCCAACTCAAGGATGACCCACAATTTCCCACAAATCAAGAGTGTGATATCAGCGTGATATCACTTTGCGAAACAAATAAAACGCTGGCGGGTTCTTACAACAGGGTGACCGTGTGAAAAATTCGTTAAGACAGTCATTTGTTTTTATTCTCTGGATCATATTTCTAGCTGTCTCTATCCCGGCAGGGCAATTGCAAGTGTGGGCGGCTGAGCCACAGGCTCCGGTGGGGCGTACGTTGACGGGCGTGCTCGTAGGGCCGCGGGTTGCGGTTTTCGATACAGCCCGGGATTCCTGCGAGCAGATTGACATTCCCGACGAACAGGCGCGCGCCTTCCGCGACTACAAAGGCACGATCCACCTGGTGGCTTCGCACTCGGTGATGCGGCAGAACCTCGGAGCTACGCTGGAGAGCGTGAAGCACACCTGCCAGGTGACTTTTCGTTCGCCGCACGACCCCGATCCGGCGCATTTCAACGATTACAGTTGGCTAGATGCGTTCTACACCCTCGATGGCAGAAAGGTCGTTGCCCTGGCCCACATGGAGTATCACGGCTGGGAGCATCGCATGTGCTCCACCTCCCAGGACACCAGCGCCTGCTGGTACAACGTTGATACCTTTTTCCTGTCGGAAGATGGGGGCTACCACTTCACCTCACCCAAGGCGCCGGAAAACTTCGTTCTTGGGCTGCCGTACAAGTACGAGGTCAATCGCGGGCCGGAAGGTTACAGCGTTGACACCAACATCATCAAGGTCGGCGAGTGGTACTTTGCCATGACAACGGATTGGCCCTGGCCGCCGACGTGCAACCCGAATCAAGTTCCCAATACGTGCCTGGTGCAATTTGGCGGAGCGCCGATTCGTACGACGAATATTCTTGATCCATCTTCCTGGCGCGGCTGGGATGGCAAAGATTTCGACGTCGTCTTCGTTGATCCGTACCGGGGGCCGGTGGCCCATCCGGAAGAGCATATCTTCAAGCCGGTTCCGTATATGTACTACGTGAACGGGGTCTACTACCACGAGGCCGCGCATCGCTTCGTCGCCGTGCTCTTTGATCCCTGGAACGATGCCTATGGCCCGCCTGGATTTTATCTTTCAACCTCAACCGATATGGTGAACTGGAGCAAGCCCACCATGGTCATCGCCCAGAGCCAGCTCCTCGCCAAAGAACCCAAGGGGAACTGGACCTATGGTTATTTCTCGCTGGTTGACCCCAACTCAAAAGATCCCAATTACGGAACCATTACCGATAATCCTTATGTTTACTATGTGCGCTCAGACGCCAATCATGGTCCGTATGTGCGGGTCTTGTTTCGGCAACGAATCAAGCTGAGCTGGAAGTGAGAACAGTCCTCAGGAATCAGTCCTCAATCGTCAGTGGAAACTTTACGGGCATCCTGGCGGATGTCCGGCGGAGTGGTCGCTGCTGTCGTTCAACGATTTCAGGATCTCATCCGGGTCGCTGGCCATATCGTGCGCCAGGCGGGCTAGGGCGACCGTGACGATATCGCAGTGATGCAGTTTGTGGGGGTCAATCCCCTTGTCGCGAGTCGCCCACAGCCACATGCGATGCACCAGGGCCACGTCTTCGGACTTCATGTCGGGCAGGTGCGGTCCCAGGCGGAAGGTTTCCACTTCCTGATCGGGTTTGACGACCTGGAAGATCACCTGGCGCTTGGGTTCGGGCATGGCCTCCCAGGCGCGGCCTAGATTGAAGGCCTGCTGCTGGGCGGTCATCTTGGTGGAGAGGCCGGCAACAATCGTGGAAGATTCCAGCGAGTTTGCCGTCTGCACGATTGCCGACCATACATCGCGGGCCGGGACCACGACCAGAGAAATGGTTTTGCCGAAACTTTCAGCGATGGAAACCGCGCGGGTAAACAAGGTCTGCTCGTAGTCGCTGAAAATCTGGTCCATGGAGAGGTCATATTCCGCGCTTCCGGGTCCAGTAAGGCGGGCCGCCAGCACCACCACGTCGGTCCCCTTGGTATCAACCTGTGAGAGCACCCAGCGGAGCTGGTCGAGCGTGTTGTAATCGCGCACCGTCACCAGAATGTTGCCGGGGCGCACATCGGCGGTTTCGCGTTCGACGGTTTCGTGGTGCAGGAGCTGGAAGTGCTCCTTCATCTTCTTTTCAACGTTGGCGAACTTGCGTTTGTTAACGCGCTCGGAAAAAGCAAACAGGATGAAGAAGGCGAAGGTGAACGCAACGCCGGCCTTGGTAGCAACGGACTTGGTAAACAGATTGACGATGGCCACGGTCAGCAGCACCATGTGCACGGAAGCCAGGCCGATAGGGATTTCAACCCCGCGAATGGTGATGTTGGGTGGCACCTTCCATCCGCGTTCACCCTTGTATTTGAAGCGCAGCACCAGCATGGCCAGGCTGTTAAAGACGAAGCTCCAGATAACGCCAAAGGCATAGGCTTCGCCCAGCACATAGACGTCGCCGCGGCTGATCAGAATGGTGAGCAGTTGCATGCCTACGACCATGTTGATCACGCGGTGGCTGGTGCCGTACTTGTGATGCGGCTTGCGGAACCAATCGGTAAGGACGCCGTCTTCGGAAACGCGGTTTAACACGCCGTTCGAGCCCACGATGGCAGTGTTGATGGCCCCCGCCAGCATCAGAAAGCCCACGACCACTACAAAAGCACGGAAGAGGAGCTTGATGGTCTGCGGACCGGTGAAGTACATCACCATGACGCCCAGCACGTTGTTAATAGCTTCAGGCCGGGCGCGCACCTCATCGGGAACCAGCATGACGGCAAACATGGAAGAAAGACCGGTGAACAACAAGCTGTAAATAGCGATGGTCAGCGCAGTCTTCTTCAGGTTCTTGAGCTTGGGATGGCCAATTTCCCGATAGACCTGGGCCAATGATTCCTCGCCGCTCATGGCCAGCACGGAGTGGCCAAAAGCCATCATGATTCCAAAGATCCCAAAGAGTCGCGGTATGTTGGCGCTGATGAACCCCAGCGATTCGGGAGTAAAGTGAAGATTGCCGGGCGTGGGCCATGGCGGCAACGGCCGGGGATTACGCAACAGCGAGAAGATCGCCCAAGCCAGCAGTATGACCACCATCACGGTGGTGATTTTCATCACCTTCAGGGCCTTGTCGCTGGATTCCTCAATGCCCTTGATGTTTTCCCACCAAAAATACAGGGTCACCAGGATCGCAACGATAACCGACGTAAAGTTTTCGTTGACATGGGGCGGCCCGTTGAATAAATGATGAATCGCACGTGGAACCAATCCGTGGATATCGAGCGCTATAAAGGTCTCATTCAGCAAGCCCGAGATGTACTGCCCCGCGGAAACACCCGAGATGGGGCCGGTCAGGATATAGTCGAACATCAAGGCGGCAACGCCGACCTTGGCCAGGGTCCCGCCCAGGGCTTCTTTCACGATGCGGTAGACGCCGCCGCGCACGAACATGGAGCAGCTCTCCACGTAGACCGCGCGCACCGCAAAAGAGAACAACATCACACCCAAAATGAACCAGGGTGCAGCCTTGCCTATCGCCTGCTCGGCGGTAGCACCGGCATAAAAGGCAGAAGAGCCCAGGTCGTTGAGCACGATAGCTGCTGCCCGCCACCAACTGATGAAGGTCAGCATCACTGAGCTGGCGACCACAATCCGAACTCGGTTGGAACTTAAAATGGGCTGGGTTGTGGCAGTGGTAGACGACATTGGAAGGGATTCGGCTCTGCTATCTCAAGACCACTTTTTTAAGTGGCGAATTTATAAACAATTTATAAAGGCAGATAGCAGTGTACAGCCACTTCTCCATCAGGGCAAACCCGCATGGCATATGTAATATTTATAGGCCGTATAAATATTTCTTTAGTCAGCGACGGGCTCATCCGGCTCAAGGGCTGTTTCGATGTCTTCCACACCGCTCAACAGAATCACCACCGCGGAGCCGAGTAAACCGATCACGAATAAAGCTTCAAGAATCTTGATTACAATCGCCATGATTTGCATGATTTGCCTGTAATTATTGTACCGGAATTCCAGCAGAAGAAACATGGGGGCCTGGAAAGATGTCTGGCAGGGTTAGAGGGGCGGAAAGGCCGAGAGGAGTTATTAGGGGGAAAATTACCCGTTCCCTTTATTTTCGTCCAATTCTATCTGCTTCGATCTGTTAAGAGGGCCCTCTACAGTGCGGCGGAATTGCTGCGTAATAGTATCCAAAATCCCTGTATTGCCGCTGGATATCTCCAACAAATCAGAGACGCTTGTACCATTTAACAACTGCGTCATAACACACTCCCTATCAATTCAATAGTACACCAAGCAAAGCACAAAAGGGCTGCAAAAGCTTTGCGATTTCATCGGGAGCATCCTGGAAAACATGTTCCTCGCTTGATTCCACATTGATAATACCGCGCGGGCCTTCCGGGCCTGGGACAATGAGTGAAGCAAAGCTGCGAAAGTTCTTCTTATGACTGAAATAATCCTGCATACTTTTCCGAATTTGTTTGGGCAGTTTATCGGCAAAATCGAGCTTGGCCGTCTGAACCACTAAATCAGTCTTTCGCAAGAAGGCCTCCGGCGCCCCGGGCAGGGTCCAATCTGCCCAGTCAGGATCGAGTACGGGGTCCTCAACTGGCAAAACGAAGTGTTCTTGACCCTCGGGATAAGCATACTCTTTTAACAATAAGAGATGCCCATACTCATGACCCTCTCTGCCAAACATCACGCCCTTCTTTTGTTCCAAGGTGGCTTTCTTCCAAGGAACCGCCAGCATGTAATTCGCATTGATTGCGGGCTTGGGATTGGCTGTGGAATTTGCCTTAACCACCAGGCAAATGTGCTCTAAGAGGCGTTGTGCAACTAATTTCTGAATCTCGCCTGGCCGGCCCTGTTGAATGTAGTGGTCTACTGCGAGAATTACCGCGGCCAAGGAATGTGCCACCTCGGCAGAGAAGTTGCGCAACTGTACCAGTTTGTCATCGTGTTTGCGTTCCAGGCCCGCTCTGAATTCTTCTTCATAATAGAGATGCCCGTAGCGCAAATAGTTTCCGACCGGGTGAAATGGTTCAGAAGGATAATCCTGCGGGCGCCGGGTTCTGATCTGACGGCAATGGAAATAGATTTGCGACGCGGATATAGCCAGCACGACCGCCCATGCGCCGACAAAAAACACACAATAAAAAAAGAGCAGTCGAGGCTTGTCTATCTGGTCTACGCTCAGCAATCGTTTTAAATCGCCAATAAATGTGATAATAAAAACGGCGAAAGCCCATTTGAAACTTCGTACTCTTGGGTCCTTTCCCAGTTCGGCCACCTTCCGGGAAGCTCGCCATGAGAGACCAAATACAAGCCCCAAAACCAACCCTATCAGCGCAACAATGACCTCAATGTAGCTGTCAGGTAGCCACCTGGAAATTATCACAACAGATAAAGTCATCACTGTTCCGTTGAATCGAAATTACCGTTTTGAGTTCGAAGACGGGATGCATTCTACACCAACCTCATTTCCTGGGGTCACCCGACCCAGTGTTTTCAAAGATGTTTTAAACTCATTACGTGCGCACCCTGACTCTTCGGCAGTGGTTGAAGTAGGAAGGAGTATGATAGGTGCGTTGATACTCCCCTAAGCCCTTCCCCCAAAACCTCGCCTCAGTTTTTAAGTTTTTAATGCCGAACTTTTCACGGATCACGAGCTTCTTGCGACGGCGTTGGGTGCGCGCAATCGCGATTACGGCAGTATGCATTCTCACGTTTGCAGCGATCAGTGCCGCTGGCGAGTGCCTGTTTTATCTGAATGGCAACAAGACGATCCTTCTGATGGAGTTAACGATCTGGACCTGGTTATTGCTGCTTTTCGTGTTCGTTGCGCGAAGGTGGAGCAGCCGCATCCTTCTTGTCATAGCCGCGCTCAGCGTTCTGGTGATAGCACCAGGTTGCATCCTGACGCTGGGCCCTGTTGTCCGCGTCGGCTTGTACCTTCACATGACTGCGCGAACAGTTCACGCCAGCGTAGTGGGTTCGCGCGCTGTCTACCCAACGGAAATGCCTCCCTCAGCAATGCCACTCAGGCCGTTGGTAGAGCGGCAATATGAGTTTCACTACGCTGTTTTTGGTGATCCCGGAAACGGTGCGAACAGCCATTTCCGCATTGAGGCTGTCCGGCGGCATTGTCTTTGTCGCGCACTGACTAACCTGACTATTTTTGACGACGGAACGATCTATTCGACAGATGAGAACAGGGCCGCGAAAGCGTCGGATGGAATCTTCTACAAACCGCCTAAGGACGCTGAATTCCCTTAACTGCTCCGCGTAGTCGTCGATAAGTCGCCGTATGGCAAGTTAGGCCCCCAGAGCGAAGAGACGGCGCAAGCTCGAACCCCTGCCTCAACAGGCACCAACCTAGTCAATTAGGTTATTTGTGGGTAATTGAAAGAGTCACCGCACGCTTACTGTGTTTCTGAGAGGGCCGCAATCTTCTGTGCATCGGCGTCGGCGACTTCAAGGCCGATGAGGTCTCCAAAGTTGTACTCTCGCCGGTCGTTGTTAGCGATCCTTGTTAAACTCAGATCGTGCGTACGCTTACCCTTCGGCAGTGGCTGCTGGCCATAACCTCAGGCATTCTGCAGGTGCTGATTTTTCCTTCGCCCTCGTTTTATGTCCTCTCCTGGATAGCTCTGGCCCCGCTGCTGCTCGCCATCCTGCTGCCCCGTTCCGGCAGCAACCGTGCCAGTGGAGTGATGCTGGATGGCCAGGGCCGCGACTTGACCACAGCCACACCCTGGCAGGGGTTCCTGCTGGGTTATGTCAGCGGCTTTGTGTGGTATGCCGGCAGTTGTTTCTGGATTTACAACGTGATGCATAACTACGGCGGGCTTGATGGACCGGTCGCCGTTGGTGTGCTGATTCTTTTCTGCCTGTTTTATGGGTTTTACCATGCGCTCTTCGGCTGGCTGCTGGCCAGAGTAGCACGACCCAACATCGGTGGGCATGGACGCCGCAATGC
Source organism: Terriglobales bacterium (assembly GCA_035487355.1). NCBI lineage: Bacteria > Pseudomonadati > Acidobacteriota > Terriglobia > Terriglobales > Terriglobales bacterium. The sequence continues at coordinate 14,154 of DATHMF010000034.1, forward strand.
TTTGTTGCTCACTCCGTTCTTATGGGTCGGGCTGGAGTTGGCCCGCACCTGGGTGCTGAAAGGGTTCCCCTGGAACCTGCTGGGTACCGCCCAGGTGGATAACTTTCCACTCACCCGCATCGCAACAGTTATAGGCGTTTACGGAATCTCGTTCCTGATCGCTTTAGTCAACGCTGGAATCGTCGCGGCCTATCTTGCGCCAGCGCGGCAGCGGCGGCAACTGTTGCCGATTGCCATCGCCGTGGCCGTGATGTTGCAACTGGGCGTGCTGGTCTCCCCTGGCTCCGTGCCTGCGGACCATCATGCCGTGCTGGTGCAATCGAACGTCGCCCTGGATGAATCATGGACCATGGAATCGTTCAACCAACTTTTGACTGAACTCAAACAGTTGAGCGCCATACCCGCAGATTCAAGTGGGGAAAAGACCAAGTTGATTGTCTGGCCGGAGTCTCCTGCTCCTTTCTTTGACAACGACGATAGCTTTCGCATCTCGCTCAGTTCGCTGGCCCGTGCACAAAATGCCTATGTGTTGGCCGGAGATGTGGGAGTCGTTCCGGGCATAGACTCGGCAACACCTGAGGTCACCAACCGCGCCGTTGTGATAGGCCCGAGTGGTGCGCTGGTTGGCCACTATGACAAGATCCATCTGGTCCCGTTTGGGGAATACGTTCCTTATAAATCTTTCTTCTTCTTCGCGAAACACCTGACGCGCGAGGTGGGGGAATTCCGCCCAGGAACGATACGCACCGTGTTCAATGCAGGCGACCAACGCTTCAGCGTTTTTATCTGCTATGAATCCATCTTCCCGGATGAAGTCCGCGAATTCGCGGCGAACGGCGCAGAGGTGTTCATCAACATCTCCAATGACGGCTGGTATGGAAACTACAGCGCTCCCGGCCAGCACTTGAATCAGGCGCGGATGCGGGCCATCGAAAACAATCGTTGGATCCTGCGTGATACCAACACCGGCACCACTGCCAGCATTGATCCTTACGGGCGGGTTGTGGCGCGGGCTCCCCGCAACCAGCGCACCCGCCTGGTGGCACCATATGGTGTTATCTCCGCGCAAACCTTCTACACCCGTCATGGTGATTGGTTTGCATGGATGTGTGCGATAATTTCGTTATTGGGAATTTTTGTGGCCTTCGGAATGCGCATGGGCGTTCCACGCTGACGCATTTCCCGAAGCTGGAACCCAGGTCCCTCGACTCCGCCGCGTGACGCGGCTGCGCTCGGGATGACAAAGTTAAGGATTGAATTGGAGGAAGTAAAAACGTGGTAGAAGAACTAGAACGCGAATACGCGCCGGTGCGCGACAAAGTCCGCGACCTACAGGAGTATCTTTGACGCTCCTCGACTCCGCCAGCAACTGCAGGAGATAGAAAAGAAAGCTTCAGACCCCAACCTGTGGTCGAACCCCGAACAATCACAGCAGGTCATGCGCGAGCGCAAGCGCCTGGAAGGCGCCATTGCGACCTACGATGATCTCTCCCGCCGCAAGGGAGATGTGGACGCTTACCTGGAACTCGCCCATGAGGGCGAAGATGTAAGCGGCGATATCCGCCGCGAACTCGATTCCCTGCGCGACCTGGTGGAAAAAGTTGAGACTGAGACGCTGCTCTCAGGCGGAAGCGACCAGAACAACGCCATCGTGACCATTCACCCCGGCGCCGGCGGCACCGAATCGCAGGACTGGGCCGAGATGCTGTTGCGCATGTACCTGCGCTGGGCCGAACGCCAGGGCTTTGAAGCGGAGCTGAACGATTATCAACCGGCGGAAGAAGCCGGACTCAAATCCGCGACCTTTACCGTCAACGGCCAGTACGCTTACGGGCTGCTGACCAGCGAAATTGGCGTGCACCGGCTGGTGCGCATCTCTCCTTTCGATCAGGCCAAGCGGCGGCATACATCCTTTGCCAGCGTCTTTGTGAGTCCGGAAATTGACGATTCGATCCAGATCGACATCAAGCCCGACGACATCCGGACTGACACTTACCGCTCCGGCGGGCGCGGCGGCCAGCACGTCAACACTACGGATTCTGCCGTGCGCATCACCCACATCCCCACCGGCCTGGTTGCCAGTTGCCAGAATGAGCGCTCCCAGCACAAGAACCGGGAGCGCGCCATGAAGATGCTGCGCTCAAAGCTGTACGAATTCGAGATGGAAAAGAAGCGGGCCGCAACCAAGAAGATCGAAGACGCTAAGCTGGATATTGATTTCGGATCGCAGATTCGCTCTTACGTCCTGCATCCTTACCGTATGGTCAAGGACCATCGCACGAAAGTAGAGGTAGGAGACGTGGACCGGGTGCTGGATGGCGATTTGAGGCCGTTTATCCGGGGGTACCTGCTGGCGAAGCGCAAACCAAAAGGCTAGTATTTGGGCAGGTCTGCGGTCGGACAAAAGTAACTTGTGGTTTGAATAAAGACAACTTACGATTCTGAAATCTCCCCTTATAGTAGTATCATTCGCTTAAATCACTTAGGTTTGGCACGAGGATTCTCTTCATGCCCAAAATGATTGATCTCATCCGGCAGTCAGCCGTGCCCGCCAGCGTGATGCGTTCCGCGGCCCGGGGCGCGCTTTCGTTGCCGACCGGGGAAATGATTGAGATCCTCGTCTATCTGACCAGTAATCCCGTATTTGCCGAGCAGGCCAAAATGACGCTCGCCGGATGGGATGAACCTTCGTCTATCGCAACCGCCTCCGACCCTACGACGCCTTGGGAGGTACTGAGCTACCTGATTTCACCGGAGAACCTGCGCCCTAAACTACTGCCCGCGCTGCTGGAGAACTCCAGTATCCGCGAGTCGGTGTTCATTGAGATGGCGCCGAAGGCCTCCCGTGAAATTATGGAAATCATGCTGCGCAGCCAGCGCGTCAAGCGTTCCGCCCACATTCTGCACGCGCTGCTTCCCAATCCTAATCTCAAAGAGACAGAAACACAGCAGTTGTACCAGACGCTGCGCTCTCTTGGAGAGGAGACCACCAAAATCATGGCTTACCAGGAGGCTGGTGCAGAGGAGAAGACCCAGTACGAAATTGAACATGCTGATGAAATTGCCGCCGCCGAAGCGGAAAATTCGCCCTTTGAGATTTATGGCCAAGACGATGAGCTGGAAGACCTTGAACACCTGGAAGCATTGACTCCCGCCGATGAGGTGGTGGCTGAAGCAAAAGCGGCAGGTGGGGCAGCAGCCGGTCCAGCAGAGTTTGAAATTGTGGCGGAAACCACTCCGGCAGGAGCCTCTGCTCAGCAGGACAGCATAGAAACGGTTGCTCTTGCGGATCCCGCGACGGCGCAAGCCGGCGAGGGCGAAAACCTCTCCCCAGCGGCTGGCGGGGAAGAAGAAAGCGATCTTGTCCGGCTGACGAGGATTCGCGATGCACAGAACAAATCGCGGGAGCGCCTGACCAGCTTTCAAAAGATCGCGCGCATGGGGGTTCGCGAGCGCATCCAACTGGCGGTGAAGGGAACCAAGGAAGAGCGTTTCATCTTGATCCGCGACGGGGCCAGACTGGTTTCCTCGGCGGTATTGAACTCTCCCAAGCTTAGCGAACCCGAGGTCGAGCAGTTCGCTAACATGAAAAATGTATCGGACACGGTTTTACGGGAAATCTCACGCAGCCACAAGTTCATGAAGAACTACAACGTGATTCGTAACCTGGTCAACAATCCACGCAGCCCACTTGACCTCTCCCTGGCGCTGGTCAATCATCTGACGGTCGGAGACCTGAAGAGCCTTTCCTCCAACAAAAACGTGGCGGACACCTTGCGTAAGCTGGCGATGAAAAGATTTAAAGACAAAACTGAAGTCAAGAGAGGCGGCTAGCAGTGCCGGAGGATGCCATTGCCAAGCTGCTGAAATCGGCCCGCAACATCGCTGTCGTAGGACTGTCTGCCAGCCCGCTGCGGCCCAGCCACGGCGTGGCCGCCTACATGCAAAGCCACGGCTATAAGATCATTCCGGTGAATCCGGAAATTACAAACGTGCTGGGCGAAGATGCCTACCCTTCGCTGGTGGATATCCCCGAAAAAATTGATATCGTGGATATCTTTCGCCGCCCGGAATTTGTTCCACCGATTGTAGATCAGGCCATTCAACTCAAAGTCGCAGCCATCTGGATGCAGGAGGGCGTGGTCCACAACCAGGCTGCCGAAAAAGCCCGTCGCGCAGGAATTTTAGTGGTGATGGACCGGTGTATTTTGAAGGAGCACCACGCAAGGTTCGGGTAAGTCAGAAGTAGGAATTACGAAGTCAGAAGTACTAAGGTAAAAGACAAACTATGCTGCCAGCTCTTCACTTCTAACTTCTTACTTCGCACTTCTAACTTCGTAGTTCCGCCCTTTACCCTTCGCGCTTTTTCTGCGCTTCCCTTGCCTGCCGAATTTGCCGTAACCTCTGCTGAATTTCTTTTTCGCGGCCTTCGGACGTAGGTTGGTAATAGATGCGGTCGCGCAGGTTATCGGGCAGGCATTGCATATCGGCGACTTTGCCTTCCAGATCGTGGGCGTACTGATATCCTTCGCCGTAACCGATGGCCTTCATCAATCCTGTTGGCGCATTGCGCAGGTGCAACGGGACCGGATCTGCCGCGGTTTTCTCTACGTCTTCGCTTACCGCTCCATACGCCTTATACAGTGCGTTTGATTTGGGAGCGAGAGCGAGATAGGCAGCGGCCTGGGCCAGCGCCAGATTGCCTTCCGGAATACCCAGAAAATCCATGGCATCGCGCGCGGCAATGGTTTGTGTAAGCGCCTCCGGATCGGCCAGTCCGATATCTTCCACCGCCATGCGAACCAGGCGACGCGCAATATAGAGCGGGTCTTCTCCGGATTCAAGCATGCGCGCCACCCAGTAGATCGCGGCATCGGCGTCGCTGTTGCGCACAGATTTATGCAAGGCTGAGATGAGGTTGTAGTGCTCTTCTCCTTGCTTGTCGTACAGCAGTACACGTTTTTGCAGTGCTTCCCTGACAACTTCCTGGGTGATTACAGGTTGCTGGTTCCCCGCCACAGTACCGGCAGCGATTTCCAAGACATTGAGTGCACTGCGTGCATCGCCGCTGGCATAGGCGGCAATAATTTTCAGAACCTCATCATCAATCTTGAGCTGCAACTTGCCCAAACCACGATCTTCGTCTTCGAGTGCACGACGCAGCAAGCCAAGCAATTCTTCTTCTGTGAGCGGTTTGAGCACATACACGCGGCAGCGCGAGAGCAACGCGCCAATAATCTCGAAGGAAGGGTTTTCCGTGGTGGCCCCAATCAGGCGGATGTTGCCTTTCTCAACGTGGGGCAAGAATGCATCCTGCTGCGCCTTGTTGAAGCGATGAATTTCATCCACGAATACGATGGTGCGCGTGCCGTATTGCCGTACTTTTTCGGCATCCGCCATGACCTGCTTGATTTCCTTAATGCCGCTGAGCACGGCGGAAAATTGCACGAACTCGGCACGGGTGCGGCTGGCAATAATCTGCGCCAGCGTGGTTTTACCCACTCCCGGCGGGCCCCAGAAGATGATTGAGCCGGTATCATCGCGCTCAATTTGCACACGCAGAGGCTTGCCCGGAGCAAGGATATGCTGCTGCCCGGCGAACTCCTCGAGCGTGCGCGGCCTCATGCGGTCGGCCAGAGGACGCTGGATGTCTGTGCTCGCGCCCGGCTTCGGAATGGCTTCGAATAGGCCCATTGGGGGAATCTCTACTCAGCTTATCCTTTGCCGCACCCACTCCACAATCTCTGGAGTCACATAATCAGGAGGTGTGATGCGGAAAACGGTTTTGCCGTGGAGCAGCTTGAGCGAAACATCGCTCCATTGCGGAGGAGTTGCAGACTGATGCAACACGATGGCATCAGCCCGGTCGAGAAATTCGCGGGCCGAAGCCTTGAAATCGGCCGTCTCAAAATCGAGCACAGATAAATAAAGATCAGGCCGCAGGAATTTTATGACCGAGTTTGATTCCATGATCACGTTGCTTGTACCTTCGATGCGTTTGCGCAGGCTGGGCATGGCTTCCGCCAGGAACCCCTGTTTGGTGCGCACCCAAAGCGAGCGCTGCGCACCAGCCAGCAGAAAGCGCGAGGTATCAGAGCCGCCGCTGCGGTCCCGCTCTTCGCTGATGGCTACGGTGTGTTCATCGGTGGCGCAGCCGCAGGATTCGCCGTTCACCGAGCAGATCCCATGCCCAAACTGCGTGATTTTGACCGCTGTCCATTGCCGTTCGGGTAATGCAGCAATCAGGCCGGCAACTACGCTGGTCTTGCCCACACTCCGTGAATGCCCGCCAATTACCAAAATGGCCATAAGATTTACATACGAATCAGGGTAAAATACCCTGTAACTTCCTTAGTAAACTACCCTAACCATTATTACCTTGACGCTGATTCTTGCCTTGACGCCTAATGATTAGCGACCCTTTGCGTAGTTTGGATTTTAATCTTTTCCAGATGATTTGCGCTGTCCGTAAGGCAGCTTCGGGGGCGATTGAGGCTGCTTTTGCCCCTGTAAACCGCGTGCGCCAGTGATGTTCAGGCGTCTTTGGCCACAAGTAGTAGACAGGAGATTTACGATGTCCATGATCAGACGTTTAGGGGTAGTTTCGCTGCTTTGCATTCTGTTCTGCCTGGTAGCAGGGGTTGAGCCGGCGCTGGCTGCAAATCCTTTTACGCCAGCACCAGGATCGCCCATCATTACCGGCGCCGGAGCCGGCTTTGTAGCCGTCGGCGATTTGAATGGAGACGGAAAGCCCGACGTGGTTGTCGTCAACGGTAGCGCTAACAGCGTCTCAGTTCTACTGGCAACAGGCGGAGGAAGCTTCCTGGCTCCGGTCAATTACGGGGTCGGAATCGGTCCCAACGATGTCGCTATCGCAGACGTCCTTGGGAATGGCAGGCTTGATTTGGTGGTTACGAATAGTGACGGTACCATCGACCTTCTGATCAACAATGGTAGCGGCGTTTTTACCACTCCACTTCCACCCCTTTTTGCAGGGTCGGGAACGGGACCCGAAGGCATTGCTGTTGCCGATCTTAATAAAGACGGATTCCCCGACATTGTTGTCGCTGACTCCTTCACCAATAACGTCACCGTCTTCCTGGGAGCCGGACTTGGAGCTTTTACACCCGGTGTTAATTACACGACCAGCACAAATCCTTCTACGATTATCACCAATCCTTCATCTGTTGGGGTGGCTGACTTCAATGGTGATGGAAAACTTGACCTGGTCACTGCCAATAATGCCAATGACACGGTCAGCCTTCTTCTGGGCAACGGAAACGGGACCTTTCAAGCCCCTATAAGCGTTAATGTGAACCCCAGTCCGACTTCGAGCTGCTCGGATCCCGATGCTCTTGTGGTTGCTGACCTGAACGGAGACTCAAAGCCCGATGTCGCTGTGGCATGTACGGGAGGCACCGTAAGCATACTCTTGGGGAACGGAAGTGGAACTGGAACCGGGATTTTTGCAGCCGCCGTCAGCTATACCACATTTGATAGTGCGAGTGGCGCCGGAACGGGACCCGAGTCTATTGCCGCGGCCGACTTCGACGGCAAGAATGGAGTTGATCTGGTCATCGCGGACTCCTCCAATGATGCGGTTGTTCTGCTCAACAGCGGCACTGGAACTTTTGGTGCTCCCATCCCGCAGCCTGCAGGCAAAGGGGCATTTGGGGTAGCCACTGGTGATTTTAATGCCGATAGCAAGCCCGATCTAGCCGTCGCCAATTTTACGGACGGTACCGTAAGCATTTTGTTGAATGGAGGAGCCATAGGAAACGGTGGCGGCGGTGGTGGTGGTGGCTGCACCCCAACTACATGTCCTGCTAATTTCACCATTACTGTAACTCCGGCTTCTGTAACGACAAAAGCCGGCACACTGGTTACTTATACAGTTACCGTGACCCCTGGACCTGGATTCAGTGAACCTGTCGCACTCACTTGCTCCAGCAGCGCCCCGGCATCTGGTTGCTCTTTTAGCACCAAAACTGTCCTTCCCAGAAACGGCGCCTCCGTGAACAGTACGATGAGCGTGGCCACCAACTTCAATCCTTCTGGAGGCCCTTTTAGCAAGGCAGATCCTTCTCAGTCGCCTATGCCGCACTCGAACAATAATCTCTATGCCATGCTTTCTTTCAGCGGAGCGGGGGTTTTCGGGTTGGTCCTGTCGGCAAGACGTCTTCGAAGCAAACGCAGACCGTTGGTAGGAGTGGTAATAACAATCCTGGGGGTTCTAGTGATTTTGATGACCTTGCAAGGGTGCGGAAAGAAAGAAGATTTCCCAGTCGGCCCCGACGTGGTGACGCCACCCGGCACTTACGCTGTAACTGTGACGGGCACGGCAGGAAGCGGCTCCAGTGCACAGGTCGCGACTGCAACACCAACTCCGGCCTTGATCGTTAATTAAATCAGACCTCTAAATCTGGGTTCTTTCTTGGGGCGATTCGCGACAGCGAGTCGCCCGGTCTTTCTTTCTAAGGGCTCCGCAGCCAAAACAAGGCCGCTGTGCCCTCGCTTTTGGTTCGCGCGTAACGGCACTCACCAAAAGCTCACCCGTTTTCTGAGGGCTCCGCAGCTCAGACCTGTTGGGTAGCCTTTCATTTTTTGAGAAACTATTTTTTCTTTGCCAGCCGGGCCAGCACGGCCAGCTCTTTCAGATATTCGCGCAGCGGCTTGGCTGGTCTTCCCCAAAAGACCACGCCTTTACCGCGCACGATTTTTTTGGTCAGCACGCCGGAGCCGGAGCCAAGAATCACGCCTTCCGTTATCCGGACGTGATCGCCGATTCCCACCTGTCCTCCAACTACAACGTTGCTTTCGATGACCGAGCTGCCGGAGATTCCCGTGAGCGCTGCGATAACGACGTTTTCGCCGATCCTTACGTTGTGTCCGATGTGGACGAGATTATCAATCTTTGTTCCTTTGCCAATGATGGTGGCATCGAGCGCGCCACGGTCAATGGTCGTGTTGGAACCAACTTCCACATCATCCGCGATCTCAAGCGTGCCAATTTGGGGGAACTGTTCATACTTCCCTGTTGCCCGGTCGCGGACATAACCGAAACCATCGCTTCCCAAAACTACTCCAGCATGGATGGCCGCGCGTTTGCCGATGCGCGTCCCAGCGTAAATGGTCACGTTGTTGTCAATGAAACACTCCTCTCCAATGACAACTCCGTTGCCGATGCAGCTTCCCGGACCGATGCGGGTGTGGTCTCCGATTACGCAGTCTTCGCCCAGGACCGCGTGCGGCCCTATGGAAACTGCCTTGCCCAGCTTGGCGGAGTGATGAACTTCAGCGGTCGAATGCACGCCGGGGTGCTGGCGCCGCCGATGATGCAACAGCTTCGCCGCCCGCGCAAACGCCAGGCGCGGATCGGCAACAATCAAAATGGGTTTTGTGGCCTTTGCATTCGCTGCGAATTCTGCGGCGATGATTGCGCCCGCAGAGCTGGCGATGGCCTGCTCGAGGCGGGCAGTATTTTCCACAAATACGAGGTGCGTGACGCCCGCCGACTCCAGGCTGGCCACGCCGCTGATCTCCGCTGTGCCCTTTCCCAGCAGGCGGGCTTGAATGCTATTTGCGATCTCTTCAACCAGCATTGACATGATGCGACTCAGTATAGCGGAGGCTCGCCTGCAGGGCGCGTCTTCCAGCGGCGATGCACCCACAGCCATTGGTCAGGATATCTGCGTACATAGCTTTCAATGGTCTGATTGAAAAGCCGGGTGTTGGCGATCACGTCGGCCTCATCGTCTCCGCTGCGTATCAGCGCAAGCGCCGGGGCCATCTGTAAGCGATACTTGCGAATCTGCTCATCCCAAAATGCAAAGCCGGGAAGCACAGCGGCATCTGTTCTCAGGGCCACGCGCGCCAGGCCGCTGGCCGTGCAGGCAGGAATGCCAAAAAATTCGGCGAAGATTCCCTGCGGCGGAGTCATGTTGGTATCCATGAGAATTCCTACGGTTTCTCCCTCCCGGACGGCTTTCAAAAGGCCGCGCGCATAGTCATCTTTATCAAAAACTTTGTTGCCGTGCAGGGTGCGATAACGTTTGACCAGTCGGTCTACATAAGGGTTATCCAGGCCACGGGCCACAATGTACATAGCGTGTCCGTGCAAGGAATGCATGAAAGAAGAGAGCTCCCAGCCGCCCAAGTGCGCGGTCAGGAAGAGCACGCCTTTGCCGCGTGCCCGCGCAGCCTCAAAATTTTCGACACCGTCATAAATAATGACGTCGGAGACGTTGGCCGGGGTGTACTGGGGAAATTTGCAAAATTCCGCAAGCTGGCGGCCCAGGTGCAGAAATAATCGGCGCACAACTTTGCGGTGCTCGCGTTTACTTTTTTCCGGGAAGGCCATCTGCTGGTTCCGCATTCCCACCCGGCGCAGGCGTCCGAACAGTAGCCACACAGTGCAACCCAGACTCATGCCGGCAAAGCGCGCCACAGGACGCGGTAAGAGAGCCAAGGTATGTAGCAGCAGCCAAACCGGCGCGTACTCCAGGCGGTGGCGAAGGGTGCCCCGGAGTGATGAATCGTCTCCTGAGGTCGCGGCTTCCGGCTTTATTGTCTGAGCGTCCATGTACTCGAAAACTAACTTGCGGAATTGGTGACGGTACCATTCGCGGCCAGCAGCGTCAAATTCCTATGCGGAAATAAATCCCTGGGAATAAACCTTTGTCACTAAACCATTGGGCCGAGTGTCAGCCTTCTTGATAAAACTGGTACGCGCTGCCTTCAAAATAACCCGCGATTGTTACAATAGCCATCATTCTATGTGGAGCAAGAAAATAATGAACCGATCTTTGAGTCTGTTGATGGTATTTTGCATTCTATTCCTTACTGCCTGCAAGGTCAGCAAACCGGGTGACATGGAAAGTTCGATCATGAAAAACGTAGAACGAACGGTCACCATCGGCGATAAAGATAAGAAAAACCCGATTGCTTCTTCTCCGGATGCGATCAAAGAGGGCGGAGAACACTTCCAGCATCATTGCCAGATCTGCCACGGTCTCGACGGCCATGCTACAGGAGTGCCCTTCGCAGCTCAGATGTCACCCCCTGTCCCTGATTTGGGCGACAAGGACTCGCAGGAATACACCGACGGGCAGCTCCACTGGATCGTTGAAAATGGTATTGCTCCTTCCGGTATGCCCGCATGGAAAGGCATTCTGGAAGATGACGAGATGTGGAAAATTGTGCTCTACATGCGCAACCTGCCTGCCAAAGGCAGCCTGGGCGCCCCGGAAATTTTCAAGGAAGAACAGGAAGAGCACGAGGAGATGGAAAAGGGCGGCACGCCGGAGCACGAACACCATCATGAGCATGCACACTGATTCTTTGGCGCTTGCGTTCAAAGCCAAGCTTTCAAAACCCAAATATTCAGCGAACAAAAACAGCGAGACGTAGCTTGCTACGTCTCCACCCGTATAACCAATTACCAAAAAAATTGCGCCCTCACCGGGTTTTCGGAGCCGTTGGGTCGGGTTTTTCCTGGCTGCTGCTTTCACTGCTTGCAGTGGCATTGGTCGCAGGCTGTGCTTGGGCTGCAGGCTGCGCTGCCGTTGCTCCGGTGGTTGTTGTGACGGTTGCTGCGGATGTCGTTGACGTACTCGCAGGCACCGAGGTTGCAGTGACGGGAGCGTTGGAGTCGGATTTACCCTTGTTGTATTTGGCGACAGCTCCCAGGAACGGCTGGGCTTCGCTTGGAGACTCCACGCCACCTGTCAACAGGGTCCGGAACGGAATCATGCGCCCGTAAAAAGCGCGGGTATCATCTTTATGCTGCTTCACCACGGCGCCGTTGAGACTCACGCCGGCAAACAGGCCGCGGGCGCGGGAATAGGTGAGAATCTCTGAGCGCATGGAAATATCCGTCATGCCCTCGGCAAGACGGCCCACCGGACCCGCCGCAGCCGAAGCATCGGCCCCCAATTTCACGTGGCTGGCCAGCAGCGACTGCATGCCGCGCTGGTTCATGACCAGCATCACCAGGTCCACCGCCTGTCCGCCGATTTGGAATCCAAAGCTGCCGCCTTCAATGCGGAAGAAAGCAGGGGCGCTCCAACCGTTCGGGGTACGGCAGGTGACCACGCCTTTGCCTAAAGCGCCTCCGAACACAAAGCCGCCTTTAAACATCGAGGGGACTACAGCCACGCATTCGGCCGAATCCATAACTTGCTGGGGAACACCGCTATCGGGTGCAGACATGATTTCATCGAGCACCTGCCCGGCTGTCTGCAGCCGTTCAATATCTTTTTCACGATCATCCGCCAGACAGACACCAGCAAACGACAGGACCATCAGAGAAACAAGCAGAAGTTTTTTCATGCGCACCTACTTTCCCGAGGGAAAAATTTTCGTTCTGATATAGAGAATAGCTGGAAATGGCTTATCAAGATAGATGCTGTCTGATAGCAAAGCAGATGCCTGGGCTTGGCAGTCAGTCTTCAGTATTCGGTGCCCAGCATTCAGATGAAAGCGTGCGCCGAGAAATCGCCCGCAAAAGCAGGGTCAGGTGGTGTGGGCAAGGGGTACTTGCTCAGCAAGTGGGCGAACCCTAAAACAACGCTGATCGCCGCATATCTAGCGGCTAACGTTGATGTCAAAGCAGGGACTTGCTGATGACAGTTCCAAGCTCCAAAGTCACACTGTTTCGCTTGCTCTTCATCCCAGCGGCAACCAAGTTTTCAAAGACCATTTCATTCCAAGGGCTTGGCGGTAAACCACTACACCCTCGCTCCCGCTCTGCGGGATCGCGCGGCTTGACGCTCGCGTCGCGCTCACCTGTGCCGCTAAACACACCTTACGGGATCATAATGGCCTGCCATTCTCCAGAAATCAAGATCTTGATATCACTGTGATACCAATTTACGTGGTAAATAAATGCCATGCGATAAAACTGCATTTCTCAGCGGGAGGCACAATCTGTGGATAAAGAAAGTTGATCTCAAGTTGGAGCAAATCCGGGGTTCTTCTGGAACACAACACCTGTAAGAATCAGGATAAAAGTCTTTGAGCTGCAGGGTAAACGATAATGCTTGTGGGGTAAACGATAATTCCTGCGAGAAATTTAAAAAGGGTTGGAACCGGCGACCCTCGTTACCAGATCCAACCCCGTCTCCCAGGTTCTGTGGTAGGTGAAGAGAGTATGCCTTCCGGGCAGAAATCCAACAACGTCACGTTTAGACAGTGTACTTATAGGAATTTAGCCATGTACTAAAGTAACTAACGTATTACATACTATTACTTTCGTTCAATTACTTTTATTATCATGTAGCTACTTGTTGGCGGTTACCAGCGAATGGGTAATAGCGTGCACAGAAAGTGCAATCCGGTTCTGCACACCCACCTTGCGCATCAGTTTGGCCACGTGGGCCTTCACGGTGCGCTCCTCAATGCCTAAAGCGGCGCCGATCTCTTTATTGGAGCGGCCAACGACCAGCAGTTCCAGCACCTCTTTTTCGCGGTCGGTAAAGGTCACCCGGCCTGCCGGGAAAATGCGGCCCGGGCTGGCGCTGACCCTCTCAATAAACATAGAAAGCACCCGTCGCGGGGCCCAGACGGAGCCCTGGTGGACGATACGGATGGCCATGATGAAGTCTGAAGGGGCTGCGGCTTCATCCACATAGCCCTTGGCGCCTGCTGCAATGGCCTTCAGGATGGTCTCATCGTCGGCCCCGGACCCGACCACGATAATGCGCAAATCGGGGCGGGAGGCCTTCAGGCTGGCCATAACGTCAAACAGGTTCTGGGCGGTGCGGCTGCCTAATAAGACCAGATCTACGTTGGATTTTGACTGAAGTTCAGCCAGGGTGGCGGCGCTCAGCTCCAGATCGGGCTCGGTATCGAACAGAGTCCGGAAGCCCACGAACCGCAAAGGATCGCTTTCCACCACGGCAATATTGATTTTCGGCTTTTTTACGGTAACAGATTTCATTTTTCTTTCCTAAAATATAGTGGGCGTAGGATATCTTGATTTGTTATATCTGGAAAGGGGGGAGAACCCCTTCTTTCAGGAGGAAGCATGGTTCGGCAATTCCGCTTCGTTGTTGTTGTCATTGTCGCGCTGCTGGCTAGCGTTCTGGCCGGGGCCCAAGAGCAAGAAAAAGCTAACTATCACAATCCAAATATACCGGATGCTCGCTCTGACTCCGAGGTTAAAGCCTTGGCCTACATGAAAACAGTGCTCTATGCCCAGAATCTCTACCGTAAGAAGCATAAAAAGTATGCCCCCTCGCTTATGGCGCTGGTAGGCTCGGGATCGTTTACCCGCCGCATGGTCAGCCCTGACCGTGGTGATTATACGGCCAGCTTCGCGCGGGGATTCTCCCTTCAGATGATGCCCAAGACGCAGGATTCGACCCATCGCTCCTTCTGGGTCAATGAAAGCGGAACCATTCGCGCGGAAGAAGACAAGCCAGCTACGGCGGAGTCACCCGTTCTAAAACCCGATAGCCAGTAGCACCCATTGAAAACCGGCCCATCGAGCCGACTTTTATGGCGAGTCTCCGAGAAATTCGCATACCAGATATTCCTTCAGCGAGTCGCCATAAACAATCGCATCCTGCCTGTCTATGATGGACAAGACAACGCTGGTGCTGAGATTCGATGTGCACATTACATAGCGATGAGCAAAAATCGGCGCTAGGCCGGCTTCGGCAGGAAGATCAAAACCCTGGTCGGCCAGGGTGATTCGCAGCTCGGCTCGACTTTCGCTTACGTATTCAATTCCTCGTTTTATGATTTCTATGTCTCTGGGATAGGAATAGACGCCAACGGATTGACACGGCGGGTAACCACTGGAGCCGTATATGTTCAAAGTTGGGATATCGGTTCCGTTCATCGCTTTGAGGAAAAGCTTAAAGTCATGAGGGAATCGAACTCCGAGGAGATTTTCGTATTCTGCGACAACTTCATCCGACAAACCTGGATTCCAGCGGGTCCCGGGTTGGAACTGAAACCCATAGATCATGGGATCAAGAGATACAGTGCTCCACTTCGCTTCCGTAGTACGTTTGAACTCATCCAGGAAATCGCTATTTAACATTGGGTTTCTCGCTCTCACTTAGACTTCTATCCGAGAAAATTACACGCCGCGTGAAACGTAACAGTTTCGAGCATCACTGTATTTTAAATAAGGAGATTGCTATGAGATTACGGCTAACGCTCACAATGTTGTTTTTAGCATCGCTTCCGGCTTTCTCACAGAACTTCGGGCTCCAGCTTACTGGGGGCGCGGTCAGTTTTGGCGCTGCTGCCATGAACATCACGGTTTCCCCCAATGGGGGAGGCACAAATGGCCATCTCGCCCCAACGCTGCCTCCGGCAACGCTTTCTTGCACGAAGACCGAGGCAGTGACTTTGCTTGGCGCCGGTCCTTTTGTCATCCGCGGAACCACAACCGAATTCGGCCATCAATGGGAGGTCGAGTTTGTGTTTCCCCATCCGCCTGGCGCCAACCAGGGAAATCTCTCCTTCACCTCCACGAACTGGGAGTTGACCGGCAAATACAGGATGACGATCAAGGACATGGTTACAGGTGCGCAGTGCTCGAAGGTCGTAGGCATGTCGGGGGAGTACCAGTTTGCAGGACCGAAACTGAACGGGTGGCCCCACTCTTGTCCGCCTCCGCCCCCGCCGCCACCAACCAACACTCCCGGACAATCGCCCGGGCTTACAGGAGCCATGACGCTTGGAGGACACGGCAGCGCCTTTCCCAAATTTGTGGGCGGTGTTGGCACCTGCTCCGTAATTCTTGCGAACCAGGCGAACAGCAGGATCGTGAATAAAGGCTTCGATGCGGCACAGCTCGACTACAAGTTGACGTACTGAGGATCAGTGTTCAGGGACAGGCTCAATCTGTTGGGCCTTTCCATCTATAAATGTCACTCGCAGCGGCTTGCCTCCGTTGGCATAGCGCAGCACGCGTTCGGAGCTGTCATAAGATTCGAGCGCACCCACGCCGATGGCAAACAGCACCTGCAACTCATTCATGCCGGGCTGGGCTTGGTGACGATCAACGGCGCTCCACACATCCGGTGACCAGTGCTGGTAAAGCTGGTGGGGATCCTGGTAATACAAGACATCGTCGGCAAAGATTTTGTAGTCGCCTGCGTTCTTCTGACCGATAGGGAAGGCATAATTTTTCCCGTCCTTTTCAAAAACAGCCAGCACTTCATGGCTGCGGACATGAATACGTACGTTGGAACCAGGGACCTTCTCCCACTGGAGGTTTTCTGGCGAAGGCTGCTCGATTACATCCTTCACCTCGACCCGCTCGATAGGACCCATGAGACCGGCTTCGTGATTGAGATCGGCGCGCTTGGCGGCTGTGTTGTAGGGGTAGCGGGTGAGCTGGTATCCACCACGTATCCACACCGGCTGGCCCACCAGCTCCCGCAGTGAAGCCAGATCATAAGCATGCAGCTTGCGGGGAACAACATAATCATCGGCATGCAGCCTGACCTTGGGGGTCTGAGGAACATTCCATGGTTCCTGCCGGCTCCGGTAAATCAGAAACAGGCGGATTCCGGCTGCCACGGTCACGATCAAAATTACGAGCAATACTCTATATTTGGTTTTTAATGACATGTATCATTCCACCAAAATAATAAGGTTTTATTTCCTAGTTACCTAAGATTTTCATTCCATACCGCACTCGAACAAAAATCTATACTTCAACCTACCTTAACCCTAATCCAATCGAGTTCGTTGGAGCTGCTACACGAAATTCCTTGCTGCCGGCCTCCTACGAACCGATTGGTTCCTCACTACCTCGCTGATTAAACGATCTGCGAGGTAGTATGCCTTTAATACTAAAGGGTTTCGCTCGTGCTCTACCGCGCTTGCTTTCGCTCACCCTAGCTTCTATCTTCTCCATCTAAGGGCTCTGTACCCTGCTCATCCGCCTCCCGCCCTGCTAAACTATTCACATGGCTGTTACGCAAGAAGATGTCCTTACTGCTCTGAAGGATTGCTACGATCCCGAAATTCCGGTCAACATTGTTGATCTGGGATTGATTTATGAAGTCCGGGTCACAGAACCACAACCCGCAGGTGCGCAGGACGTCGAAGTCATCATGACCATGACCTCACCCGGTTGTCCTTCACACGTAATGATTGGAGACCAGGTCAAAGACCGGGTCCACAAGATGGCAGGCGTGAGAGACGTCAAAGTGGAAGTGGTGTGGATGCCGCCGTGGACGCCAGAACGGTTGAGCGCCGCCGCCAAGAAACAACTCGGGATCGAGTAAACGCGCCCTTCCAACCAGGGCTTCGCAAAAATTGGGTGAGCTTTCGGTGAGCGCTGTCTCGCGCGAACCAAAAAGCGAGGGCGAAGCAGCCTGGGTTTGGCTGTGGAGCCCTTAGAAAACGGGTGAGCTTTTGGTGAGCGCTGTCCTGCGCGAACCAAAAGCGAGGGCGCAGCAGCCCGGGTTTGGCTGCGGAGCCCTTAGAATAAAGCCGCGAAGCGCATATCCTGCGTTCGCGGCCCTACCACAGTCATCACGGAAAGCTAGTTCCGCAATGGACTCCCCGTCCCTGTGAAAACCTAGAACAACCGGGCTCACTCGCGGTTGCGCTCGGGCAGGATTGCTAGTATGGTATCCAGTTCCCGAGCATGTATATCAGGTACGAGTGCTCTTCTCAGGTGGATTGCCCAGTTCGAAAAAAAATAATGTAGGCGCTAGTTACCATCCAAAGGCAATTGGTATGCCGTACATAGAAAGGAAGCACTGGTAGGCGTGCACAGCGCAGGCTCACAAGAGGTTTCCAAAGACGCGATGCTGGTTGAACGTTTACGCGCGAGCGACGAGGGCGCCATGGCGCAGCTCTATGACCGCTATTCCGGCATTGTGTACTCGGTGGCGCTGCGCGTGTTGAACGACACCGGGGCCGCAGAAGATGTGCTGCAGGAAGTGTTTCTGCAACTGTGGCGGAACCCCAATGTCTTCGACGCCGGCCGTGGCTCCCTGGGTGCATGGCTTTCAGTCATAGCCCGCAACCGCGCGATTGACGCCCTGCGCAAGCGCAAGCCGATGACTGATTTTGACAACGTGGTCCTGGCTGTGGAGTGCAACCTGGAGAGCGAAGCGGGGCGCAAGGTTTCCATTGAAAAGGCGCGGGCTGCTCTTACCAAGGTCCCGGCCGATCAGCGCAAGGCTCTGGAGCTGGCTTTCTTCCAGGGGCTGACGCATACGGAAATTGCCGCAAAAACCGGTGAGCCGTTGGGCACGATCAAGACCCGGATTCGGGCGGCATTGACGGCCTTAAGAAAGGCGATGACAGAGAAATAGATTTAAGTAAGTAAGCATGAACGACAAGATCCAACCCGGACACGAGCAATACGCTGAAGACCTGGCGCTTTACGCGCTGGGAGCTCTGGAAGCGGGCTCGTGCGCGCAACTCGAGCTGCACCTGAAGGATTGCCCCGCCTGCCGCAGCGAACTGGCAGCTCTGCGCGGCGATGCTGCACTGCTGGCGCTCTCGGTTTCCGGTCCGGCGCCGCCGCAGCGTTCACGCCAGCGTCTGCTCTCGGCCATCGCCGATATTAAGAAAGAACAGCCGGTTGCGGTCCGCGCCATCCCTGTGCGCCGCCCCTGGTGGAGCTTTGCGCCGGTCTTTGCTTCTCTTGTTCTGGCCGTCATCGCAATCTTGCTGGTGCGCGAGAACACCAACCTGAAGCAGGCCAACGAGCAATTGACTGCGCAGATGATCCAGGCAGATAAAGAGAGCCAAAAAGCACGCGAAATCATGGCTTTGATCACCGCCCAAGACGCTGTACACGTCTCGCTGGTCTCGACCAAAACGCCGCCCGCACCACATATCAAGACCATTTATCAACCGCGGACAGGACGCCTGGTGCTGATGGCCAGCAATCTTGATCCTCTGCCCGCTGGCAAGACTTATGAGTTGTGGCTGATTCCCAAATCGGGAGCACCTATGCCCGCGGGTCTCTTCAAACCCGACGCGCATGGCATGGCCATGATGATGCCCGAAAATCCTGAGGTCCCCGCATGGACAGAGCTGAAAGCCTTTGCTGTAACGGTTGAGCCTGAAGGCGGCACTACGACTCCGACCATGCCCATTGTGCTGATGGGATCAGGGCAGTAAGGCCCTTGCAGTGCTTCTTTACTGGAATTGTTCTCTTAAAAACTGAAGAATGGCGCTCCCTAGAGGACGGGACAGGAGCAATCCTGTCCTGTCACTCGGTACTCTTCCCGTCGTCCCGACGCCTGTCGTCGGGACGGACTGGCTTTCCGCATAGGTAAGGAATGTCAATCCACGGAATTCTCAAGTCGAAGAATGTCAGTCAAGATACAGAAACCAGATGACACAATCATAGGCACTCACCTTGCCTGGTGCCGCCAAACTGCCTTTGGTTCCGCCGGATGACCACGGAGCGATAGATTTCCCAGCTGGCATCCTTCGGGACTAAGGTGTTGTATTTATCTTGCAGTTTTGTTTGGCGAAACATATTGGGCGCGTCTAACAAAGCGTCTGCTTCCCAGGCAAACCGCTGCAATCGCCTTGCCGAAGATCGAATATCTATTTTTAAATCAATAGTTCCACGTTATGCGCGTTAACTTAACTGTTTCATCGCCAATTTAAACTTGATTGCCGAGAATTGAGCACTATAATCGGCGGGTTTTTGTGCAAGTTGCGAGGGCCCCCGAGCCTGCACTCCTGTTTCAGCCCTTCATTGGTATCGCGGTCCATCGGGTGCATGCGACCGAACACGTAGAGAGGATGGTGACGGACGTGAAATCCAAGAAAATAAGAATTCAAAAGAATGTGCTTCGAACTTTTTTCGCCGCATCGCTGGTGCTACTTACCTTGTCCATCGGTGAAGGTGCGCAGGCCCAGTCGTCTGTCACCGTCACTTTGAGCCCAGGCAGTCCCGGCGCCGCTATTCCCAATGATTATATTGGCCTGAGCTATGAAACCGGCTCGATCAATGGCGGCAACTATTTCCGGCCAACCAACCAGCCGCTTCTCCAGGTTTTCAACACGCTGGGCATCAAGAGCCTGCGCTTCGGCGGAAACACATCCGATAGCGGAACGCCCGCGAACGCCGACCTGGATAACATGTTCGGTTTTGCCCGGGCGGCGGGCATTCCCGTTATCTATACGCTGCGCCTGAAGGGATCCAGCCCCGGCGCCGCCGCGACCACGGCGGGTTTCCTATGGGGCAAATACAAATCCAGCATCACTTGCTTCTCCATCGGAAATGAGCCCGATTTGTACCTGGGCAGCTTTGCGACGTATGCGTCCGACGCCAGCGCGTACATGTCGTCGGTCGGAGCAGTCGCTCCCGGCGCCAAATTCTGCATACCGGATACCTCGCGGCATAACACTACCTGGGTCGGTCAAGCCGCCAACCAGTTCGGCACGGCAAAGCTCGCGCACGTAACCCACCATGTCTATCCCGGCGGTAGCGGCGCCACCACCTGCTGCGCCGCCGCGCGCGATACCCTTCTGGGTACCGGCATCTTCAGCGAGTACATGTCGCAATACAGCGGATCGGTTCCCACCGCGTTCGGCGACGGCCTCACTCTGCGCTTATCTGAAACCAACAGTTTCGTCCATGGAGGCGCGCCCAACGCCAGCAATACATTTGCCTCCGCCCTTTGGGGCCTGGACTATATGTACTGGTGGACCACGCAGCAGGACATGCTGGGTGGAGTCAACTTCCATACCGGCGACAGCGTTGCGTCGGGCCCGCCGAATTACGCCGTCTTCCTGAGCACCGCGGGCGGATATTCCATGCATCCGCTGGGGTATGGCATCAAGGCTTTCGACCTGGGAGGGCACGGACGAGTCGTGCACGCCGCGCTCAATAATCCATCCGGAGTGGATTTAACCGCTTATGGAGTGCTAGCTGCGGACAACAGCCTGTGGGTCACGGTGATCAACAAAAGCCACGATGCATCCGCCACCACCGTTAATCTCACCATTCAGTCCGGTGGATCCTACAATCAGGCCGTCGAGTGGGTCTTGCAAGCGCCGAACAACGACGTTTCCCAGACCACCGGCGTGACTCTCGGCGGTGCCGGATTTAACGTCGATGGCACCTGGAACGGAACATCCACTCCGGTGGCCATCTCCGGCGGCAACGTAAGCCTGACCATGCCGCCCGCTACCGCTGTTGTCGTTCAATTGCAACCGGGTGGTACCACCGTGGTGCAGCCCCCACAAACTTGGTTGCCACCCAGACTTCCCCTAACTCGATAAACCTCACGTGGACCGCCAGCACCACCAGCGGCGTAACCTACAACATCTATCGCAGCACCACGCCTGGATTTCTTCCGTCCGCTTCCAATCGCATCGCGTCCGGCATAACCGGCACGAACTTAAGCGATACGGGATTGCAGGCGAATACCGCCTACTGCTATCTGGCTACAGCCGAGAATAGCAGCGCCATGGAGTCGGCTCCTTCTAATCAGTCCTGTGCCGGCGGAACAACGCCGCCGCCAGGCGTAAGCATCAATGCGGGAGGCCCGGCCGTATCTCCGTTCATTGCCGACACCGATTTTACCGGCGGCGTCACCATCAACCACGCCAACACAATCAACCTGAACGGACAGCCCAATCCCGCACCTACAGCGGTGTATCAAAGCGCACGGGTGACCACCACAGCAGGAGCGGGCACTACGTTCACCTATAAGATTCCGGGCTTTACCGCCGGGTCGAGCCACACTGTCCGGCTGCACTTCTGCGAAACGTTCTGGACAGCGGCCGGTCACCGCATCTTTAACGTGAGCATTAACGGCACGGGGGTACTCTCCAACTTCGACATCTTTGCCGCGGCTGGCGGGCAAAACCGCGCGTTGATTGAGCAGTTCTCAGCAACCGCGGATGGCGCCGGCGACATCACTATCGTGTTCACCACGGTGGCCGACAAAGCCCTCATCAGCGGCATAGAAATTCACTAAGCGTTTTGGCGGTTTGTTTGAAAAACTAATTGGGGCGTCTGCGGCACGCAGACGCCCCTCATCACAGCCAAACTGTTCGAAGGAATGGCGCGCCCTAGGCGACGACGTTAGAACTTTTGCTTTTTCTGAACCCCGAGGCGATGACGTTAGAACCGATCAGCTTTGAGTAACATTGGACGCCATGCACTAGCCGAAAGCAACTCAGGCCAGGGGACGAAGCCGGTCGGTGGCGAGGCTCTCTCGTAGCGCCTCGCGCTTAGGGTGTTGATGCCAGGCCTGTGAAGAAAGGGATGCAACCGCCACAAGCTGTCTTAACAACCATACGGCCTCATATTCATTTTTATTGCGGGACTCCTTAGGTTTGCGATTTGGTACTTCCTCTGAACTAGTACCGAAACTAAACCTCGACTTTCTGCATCACGCACTGAATTCCACCCGATGATATTCAGCCCCTTTGCCTTTGCGCTGGGTAATAGCCTCGGCAACCAACGAAACTGCGCCAATACTCTGAGTAATTGCTTGGGGATTGCGAGTAATAACAGGGGCGATAGCTTATGCTATCGCCCCCAGAGGCTTGTCTCGCTAGAACGGGTCAAAGCTGTGCGAGAACTGCAAATTGCTCTGCGCAATGCCGCTACAAGTGGGCGAGGCAAAGGTTTGACTTGGACAACCGCCGTTGTCACGTGCCAGCGACCAGAATGCAAGCCGCGTGACATAACTGTTCGCATTGGCAAAGTTCAGCACCGCGTTGGTGTCGCTGAGGCGGAAGATCTCTCCTGGGGTGTCGTTCTGCCCAATCATTACCGTGATACCCACCGAAGAGCTTAGACCAGCTTGTTGGATTTGGTTGTGCACTGCTTGACCGGCATCCATGGCATCCAGCCCCATCTGCCCGCCGTTATCGGCGGAACCTCCGTAGTCCATTGCCATTACGTTGACCACGTTGAGATCGAGCCCGTCCTTATGCGCCTGGTTGAGAACGGCCATGCCAGTGCCGATCAGCCCAGTCGGCAGCACCGGCAGGGTGAAGGAAACAACCAGGTTCGGGTTTGCCGCCTTCAGCCCCTTGAGGGCCTGGTCCAGTACCGGCAATCCCGGCCCGTCGCCAAGCGTGTCGCTCGCCTCCATGTCGAAGTCGAGCATGTTGACGCTATAACGAGTAAGCACCCCCTGTAGGCTTGCCTGCAATGCGCCTGCGTTCCTGCAGCTACTCACAATGGGTCCACCCGCGCCGCCGAACGAAATGATGACGGTCACGCCATTGGCTTGCATCTGATGCACCAGAGACTGAATCGACGTGCCATTGGCCAGGTTGTCGGTGGGAAGCGTTCCTCCTAACCCACCCCAACCGAAGGTACAACCCCCGTTGCCGTCCAGGAAAGCCAGAGTAATTGCTTTAAGTCCGGCATTTTGCGCGTTAGAAACAATATTCTCGCTGAACCCGAGACTCATATCGTTATAGGGAGCAAATTGTTTTGGTCCGTTTCCTCCTCCGCCCGCCCCCGTTGTCACGCTGGCCTGGTTCGAGGATGCGGACGTCCCGCCCGAGTTCGTGCCCTTCACTACGTAGAAGTAAGTGGTGGAGGCGGCAAGCCCCGTATCGGAGAACGATGTAGAGCTCACGCCACTCGCGATTTGGTTGCTGCTGGAGGGTGTGAAGCCGCTGGTCGTGCTGCGGAACACGTCATAGGTCACCGCGCAGGACGATGAACTCGCCATCCAGCTCAGGTTGATCTGGCTGGCTGATACCTCGGTTGCCGATAGTCCGCTCGGCGCCGTCGGCTGGCTGCAGGTTCCAATTGTGACCGGGTCGATTTCGATCCCGCTGATGAGCGCATTGTTGGTCACCGAGGTGAACGTAATTACAAACTGCCCGCTCGCGTTCGCCGGCTCCGTGAACTGCTGGACGTTGGCGATGTTCTTCCCGCCCGAGGCCGCCGCGATGTCGAAGCGCGTCAGCACCTGCGTCCCGTTGATCGTCACGTTGAACACCCGCGAGCCGACGGTGGCAAAGAACGTCTCGCAGAAGTGCAACCGCACCAGATAGTTGGTTCCGGGGGTGAAGCCGGGGATGGTGTAGGTGAAAGATCTGACTGTGGTCGTGGCGATGCGCGCCGACTGGTATATGGCTGCCGGCGCCGGATTCGTTACCTTGCTCGTGTTGATGATGTTGGCATGATCAATCGTCGCGCCGCCGGAGAAGTCCTTGTCGGCAACGAAGGGGCTGACCGCCGGCCCGCCGGAATTAATGGCAATGATTTGCTGTGCCGATGCCAGGCCTGCGAAGAAATTAAGCGCAAGCAGGGATGCAGCCACCACCACAAGCTGTCTTAACCAACCATACGGCTTCATATTCATTTTCATTAACGGACTCCTTAAAGGTTTGAGATTTGGCGCTTCGACTTCCACGCCCGCTTGCATAAATGAATTCCCTCAGATCGGATTGGATAGTCTAAGGGATGTCCTCTTCTTCGTTGTTCCTGATTTTGTTATTCCTTTTGACATGTCGCTGAATACGAGCCGAAGGATGAATGCACGAAGAGAACACAGAATTGTGAGGGCTTTCGTAGAGCCGGTATCCTAACGCCCTTCGGTGTCTCCAACGTGGGATGAGTCCCCAGCAACTTGTAAAAAAGCCCGCCGATTATAGCGATCTCAATTTAGGTAATCAAGTTTCATGAACCGTTAAATTGGCCATGAAACAGTTAAGTTAACGCGCATAACGTGAATGGATCTGAGATCGGGAGGCCTATCTTAATGGCAGCATTGGTAATATGGCAGCATTTTGGCAATAAGCCGAGCTAGAAAATCAGTCGCTCTCCTTTGAGGAGATGATTCCGAAACGGGGATGGGTCCCTAGGTCAAGAATGACGATCACCTGAGCTACACCATACGATTGAAAAGAAAGATCAAAAATCCTGGCGCGCCCGGAGAGATTCGAACTCCCGACCTAACGCTCCGGAGGCGTTCGCTCTATCCAGCTGAGCTACGGGCGCGCGCAACGGTGACAGCTTTCATTCTACCTGAGAACAGCTAAAAAACAGCTCCAGGCTTTCATCCGCCAAGCTGCCAGGTTGGAGCCCCTTTCCGCATGCACTATTCCTTTTACACCTTACAAGGAATCCTGCATAATTAACGGCCTCATCCGTCAGGAGGTCATATGACGCGTGTAGTTGTTACACGAACCATAAATGCACCGATTGATTTGGTTTTCAAAACCGTGGCTGACATCAATCAGTTTTCGCAGGCGGTCCCACGCATTATGAAGGTTGAATTCCTGTCTGACGTGAAATCAGGCGTCGGCACGCGATTTCGTGAGACGCGTGTCATGAAAGGCCAAGAAGCTACGACAGAGCTGGAAGTAACAGAGTATATCCCGAATGATCATGTTCGTATCGTGGCCGACAGTCATGGAACCGTCTGGGACACCGTGTTCACTGTCAAATCGGAAAAAACGCACACTGAATTAACCGTGGCGATGGATGCCAAACCTTATAAGTTGGCGCCAAAAATAATCAATCCTTTGATAAGCGGCATGGTCAAAAGAGCGATTGAACAGGATATGGATGCGGTGAAAACTTTTTGCGAAAGATGACTAAGACCAGTCTTCGATTGATCTGGAGGGGGATAATGCAAAAAATACGATATCCCGTTCTGGCTGCTTTAGCGATGGCCGTTGTCTGCGTTGCCTGCACTCGCAAACCCACGATTAAACAGTATCAGAATAACGGAATCCAATTCTCGTACTACTCCGATTGGGCTGTAACCAAGGACGCACCTGTAGATGGGAATCCGAACGTTAGAACCATCAACATCGAAGGACCCGACAACGCCGTGATCGTCATGATTTGCCTGCCTGCCTCGAACGACAAAACCCTGGAAGAATACGCTGCGGCAGTCGCGAAAAGTCGTGACGCTGCCATTGAGGGCAAACTGAGTCTCGGTCCACTGAAGGGAGCCGAGGTAAGAGGCACATCGGAACCGACAACGGGAAAAGTAGCGGGCCAGGAACAACAAGGAATTTTGCAGCAGTTCACCATTAATCTGCTGGGCACACAAGTGCCACACGAGGCAAAGTTCTTCATGATACGCGGCTCCAGGTATAAGACAATCGTCATGTCGCAGGTTGCTACAGCAAGCGCGGCCGCGACTCATCCTGCTTCTGAGTTGATATTGAGCAGTTTGACAGCGGAGTGATACGGCCGCTAGAAATGAATCTATAATCTGAGAATGCTGTTTCGGCGTAACGTGTATTGGGTTTTCGCCTTTAGCGTGTTTCTGGCAGCTACCTGCTGCCCGGTCTTTGCACAAATTGTCTCAGCACCTCAGCAAGGGCCGGAAACAATCAGAAAGATCAATCTGCCGATAGAAGCGTGGCTCTCGCAGGGAGAACGAACTGAGATTCCCTGGAAGGTCTCTCTCAGCAAGCCTGTGCTTACCTTTCAGTTGAGAAATCTGGTCAGAGTGACGGCGGACCTTCAGGCAGACCTTCTACAAAAGGAAAGCATCAAGCACGACCTTCACTTCATGGTTAAAGTGTCGCCCGACGGCGGCCCATGGAAGGAGGGGGAAAGCTACACCCACTTCCAAACGGAGAAGAAGCTCGACACCCGTACCGATATTCAGATGTTGGCCGAGTTATATCTCCAGTCGGGCACATACACCATTGCGACCATCGCCTACGATGCCATTTCGGGAAAAAGAAATCTCTCCTTCAATCGAATTCAAATCAGCGCCCCTGATCCAGATCCGCTCCCAGAGCTTCTCAACGGGCTGCCCAAAATTCAGTTTCTGCCTCCTCCGGACAACGCCGCGCCTTTAGGACCAGGACATGTTTCCCTGCCGGTCACGACTGTGCGCCCCGTGCAGCTTGACTTGATTGTTGATCTCAGCACATATGAGGAAGAGGACCGCGATATGGAAGCTGCGGACACGGCACGGATGCCGATTACTGCCCGAGGCGGCATGTGGCCACCTCTTGCACCCATGCTGCCAGCTTCAGAAACCGCCTCTCAGCAAACGGTTGCCCAGAGCCTGGTGCTCGAAACAGCCAGCGTGCTGAGCGCGATTGATTTGAAGCAGGGATGCATCCAGGTCACGGCGCTCGACGTTCTTCGCCGCCGCACCATCCTGCCGCCCACATCCGCAAGTAACGTGGACTGGGACAAGATCAGGGATGAAATCATGGCCCCGGATAAAGCCATGATCAGCGTTGCCGACCTGAAGGGCAGGCAGCGGGCGGGCAAGTTCTTTCAAGAAGAAGTTGAGAAGCGAATGACCCAGCCACCCTGCAAACTGGATTCTGCAGAGCCTTTGCACATGATTGCAATTCTCTCGCGTGGAGTAAGTTTTCCTTCTGGAAGCAACCAGCCGAAGATCGAGTCGGGGTGTAACTGCAAGATCATTTACCTGCAAAAGAGTGACGGCTTTCATGGCGCCGACAACCTGAAAAATATGCTCAAGCCGCTCTCGCCGAAGCTGCTCCAGTTCGGTGACCCGGAAGATTTTCGCAGAAAGCTTTTTGAATTCACCCAGACCATCAAAAGGTCTCCCTAGCAGCTCTGAGATCTATATAAAAGTAAAGACGGGAGCCAGCAGGAAAATGCCCGACATAAAACACTCAATCTTCATTGACGTTGCGCCCAACGATGTTCATCCACTGATCGCATCAGGGCGGGGTTTTTCCCAATGGTGGGCAGCAGATGTCACTGAAGATAACTCAACCGGAATTGTGGAATTAGGATTCTTCAACCGCGCCACAATTTACCGTTTGCAGCCGGCTGGAATCGTGGCCCCAAAGAAAGCCGAGTGGCTGTGCGAGACGGGCAAAGAATGGCAAGGAACAAAAATATTGTTTGAGTTGACGCAAAATAAAAACGGTTCCCTGCTTCGTTTAACGCACGCGGATTGGCAGGCGGAGACCGATTATTTCGTCTCCTGCAACACGACCTGGGGAGAGCTGATGTTTCGTATTAAAGCAGCCGCCGAGGGCAAGAAGCCCGGGCCGCTTTTCACCAGGGACGGTCTGGGGTATTGAGCTCTCGCGTACGCACAAGGCGCAGATCAGCGTCTTTGCCACATCCAAAGAAACGCAATAACGAATCCCACCACCGCAGGAGGCAAAATCTCGTGCCACCTGAACCCACTAGTAGCGATTGCCAGGCCTGTTGCCTTACCGGACTGAATCTCTATCAAGCGCCAACCTAAATACAAAAGCTGCAGGATAATAATTGCAAGTAAACTTCCCGCCACTCCCGTTGCTGAACTCTTGAGAATCCGCGTAAGCATGAGTGCCTCTTCTCAACCTAAATAATACGTTCAATTACTTTCTACTGTCATGAGCTTCCGGGTGTTTTCCAGAATGCGCGCGTCTTCTTCCAGCGCGCGCCTGTGATTGGCCAAAACTACTGATGAATAAGGGGAAAAGAAGGAGCAGAAACGGTGTGCGCATCAGCGCACCTCAGGGCGTAAAGGAGTTTACAGCAACCACAAAACTGGTCAAACAGCCGGCTATGCCAGGAAGCTGTTGGTCGTGCTTTTTTGCTTCGGCTGATTTGCCCGCTTTGTTACCATAGGTACGCGCCCTCGCACAATGTTCAAATCCAGTGGGGCTATCGTTGTATCATTTTGGAGTCCCCCAACGAGATTGTTATGGAGTTACGACTTATGCGCCAACTTATCCGCGCCGCCATTCTATTTGCACTCCTGGCAAGCGCTCCCGCTGCATTGCCGCAGCAGCCGGCCGCCCAGCAAAATGGAAACCAAAACACGCAAAGCCTGGGCGATATCGCGCGGAAACAGCGTGAGCTGAAAGAGCAGCAGGCCAGGACCGCAGGGAATGACTCCAATACCGGATCACAAGGACAAAAGAGCCTGGCAGATGTGGCTCGCGAGCAACAGGAAAAGAGTCTCCAGGAGGTCAGGACCAGCCTGCAGGACTCGCAAAAACTGTTCGCCTCCATTAACGAGACGTTGGATTTCGCCAGTAAAGAAAGCGGCTTTGCCAAGCACAACGCGGTGAAGCATCAGCTTATCGGCGAAGCTGAGGTGAAACGTCAGATGACGCAAAACCTCTCGAACAGCCAGGAGACACAGCGGCTTTCCCGTTCGGAATTGGTGTTGAAGAAATTTGGCTTTCTGCCACCCAACTTTGACCTGAAAACATTTCTGATGTCCGCCTCCCCCAGAGGGTTAGGGGCCTACTACGATCCCAGGACCAAGATGGTGAATCTGCTGAACTGGATTGAGATTTCCGAGCAGCTTCCCATCTTGTCCCATGAGTTGACCCACGCCTTGCAGGACCAAAACTATGATCTGTTGCGCTGGCGGGGATATAACCCGGATCAGCCTCTCCCGCCGGCTAAAATGCGCGTGGATAGCGACGATGAAGAAGAAAGCTCCGCTCGCACTGCCGTGGTCGAGGGCCAGGCCCAGATTGTTTATTACGATTACCTGCTTAAGCCTTACGACAAAAGCCTGCTGGATACTCCCGAATTCCTGGACATTCTGCAGGCTGCGGTGAATCGGACCTACGATGATATCGTGGTGGTTCACAATGAACCCCTGCTGCTGAAAGAGTCTGGATTGTTTCCGTATCGCGAAGGTCTGAGCTTCGAATTGGAGCTGCTGAGGACCGGCGGAAAACCAATGGCATTTGCCGGCGCTTTTGCTCGTCCCCCGCGCGATACCCATGACGTTCTCGAACCGGAGGCTTACATTTCTAATCGGAAAAGTCCTGCCAGCCTGATGCCCGATCTCACCGCCTTATTGTCCGATAAGTATGAAGCTTATGATTCAGGAGTCGTGGGTGAACTCGAAGTGCGGACCATGGCCAAGCAATTTGGCCGCGAAGACGATGGCCTTACTCTGGCTCCAAATTGGGATGGCGGCGCCTACGTTGCTGTGAAACGTATCACTGCAACTGCCGGCAAGACGCTCCAGCTTGCCAACGCCGATAAACCTGCGCCCGCTGCTGCAACCGATCAGCCAACTTCGATCGTGGTTAATAAGTCTGTTCAGGCAGCAAGCGATAAGCCCATTCCGCTCTCGGCTGACAAGCTCGTAGCGACTAGTGATAAAACCATCCCGGTCTCGGCAGATAAGCCCGCAGCAGCCGGCGGTAAGCCGGCTCCATCGGCAGCAGACAAGCCGATTCCAATTTCCACTCATGATTTGGCCTTGCTGTACGTTTCCCGATGGAAGACGCTGGATGCCGCGCAGCGGTTCCTGCAACTCTATCAGAGCTCGCTGCCAAAACGGGTTACCGTGCTCGACACCAAGACCGCAGAGCCCCCTAACTGTTCGAATGACTCATCTAGCTGCGGCCCGCTCTGGTCTGTGCGCGTAATCACCGATGACGGGCCGATCTATCTCGAGATTTGGCCGAAGAACCTCGTGATCATCGCTCAAAGCTTCGACGAGACCACGGTAAACCGGCTGCGGCAGGCGGTTCTTCTGCACGTTCCCAATAACAAGGCCAAATCGTCCACCGCTGAGCTGAGCATGAAGCTGTTTGAGCTGCCTGAGTTCCAGGCCTACCAGGAAGAGATAGGCCGCCAGATCTACTCTTCTTTCTCACAGCAACTTTTGAAATCGAGCTATTTGAATTCAAAATAGAAGACGGGAAGGTGTGTATTCCTTTGCGTCCTTTGTGTTTCATTCCTTGGTGCCCTTTGTGGTTAAAGATTTGAGGCCACGGAGGCCGGAGTGCCCATTCGCGCGCCAAGCGCGTGTGGGGATAGCTTCAAAGTTTTGCTGGAAAACGACGTCCGTCTCGTCAAAATGACAAGAAGCTTGTTTTTCCGCAGGCTCTGGAAGCCGTGCCCTGATACGGGGCAAGCGTAAAAGAGACTCTTTCCGCAACCTCTAAAGTCGTGCCCTGACACAATGCCGTGCCACCGGTATAAGAAGCCTTGTTTCTACAGCTCCCCTGCTTGGTCAAAAATGCCATCTGTTTGAGGCTTCACCGGTGTCTAATCCTGCATGAAGAAGTGGCGTTGGAGCATTTTGCTGCCGGCGGTGCATGTTGTTATCGCGGCGAGCATCATGGTGCCGGAGCAGATCTTTGAATGGCGCGGCATTCGTGCCCAGAGCAACTACGAACAACACGATGAGGCCAATCGAGTGCGCCGCCAGCAGGAGCGTGCCCAGCAACATCGGCATTTCGCCGAAGGACCGGGTTCGTATGGCACAAGTGAAGACGCGTATTGGAATTCGATGCTCAATGAATACCGGGCTCCCTATGCCGCCCGAGTGATGTACTTCATCAACCTTCCCGCGTCTGTTCTGGTTGGCTGGTACGGATTCCCAATGTCGCTGTCGTTCTATTCGCTACTCTGGCCGGTTCTGGGATTGGCTGCTGATGCCATGCATTGGGGAATGCGCATCATCGTGCTGGATCTTCTGTTCGTCGCCACGGTGACGTTGCAATGGTGGCTGATGGGAAAGCTGCTCGATGTTTTGCGCGAACGAAAAGGAAGGGATCCAGTTTGGAAGTGGCTGGTCCTTTTTATTACGCGGTCTGGAATTCTGTGTGTACTGCTGAGTCTTTTGTTCCACGGAAGTTGGGAAAATTTCGCTGGTTTGCTCGCAACGCTGGTCTGTCTCTTTGCCGGTGGTGCCTGGTGTGCCCTTGGCTGTCTGGCCCTGGGAAATCTGGCAATGCGGTGCGGGACCAAGGTAAGAGCAAAACTTGTGGAGCATGGCTGACGGCAAACGATTACGCCTGTCCTGCAAACGCCATTGGCTAGAATCAAACTGGACTATCCGCATGTTGCTGTCGTGGACAGGGAACATTGTAGACTGCCAGGGTCCGACAAAGCCGAGACGTTAACAACAATGTCCGCCAGGCTATTACGCCCGCGTGGCGGCCATGAATCACCGTATTTAATCTTCCGCGGCGGCGAGAAAAACGTCGTATCTACCATCATTCTTTTGGAGGCACTATGAGAAGGTTTCACACCATTCTGTTGTTGTTTCTGTTCATGAACCTTGCTGTGATCCATGCCCAACAGCCGCTTCAGATGGCCAGCCTGCGGCCGAATAGCCAACTTCTCTGGCATCGTGTTTCACCGAGCGCCGAAAAGCCTGATGGCCCGGTACTCTACCAGATCATATTCCGCTCCAGCGCGCATATCGGTTCGATTCCCAAGATTGGCCCTACCTACGCGCTGGTGGATTCGGGCCTCATTACGGATAACAGCGGCAATCTCATCATCGGCGGACTGACGATCAATGGCAGCACGGGAATCCTCAGTTTCGCCAACGGTCAGATGTTTGCTCTGCCAGCGGGCAACGGAGATATAGGCGGCACGTATCCAAGCCTTACCGTCGTAGGTCTGCAAGGACGAGGCGTCTCCGGCGCGGCCCCCGCAAATGGGCAAATATTGCAGTTCAATGGCGCACAGTGGGCGCCAGTTACACTTCCTGCTACGCAGGCAGTATGGCTGCTGGGCGGCAACAGTGGCACAGGGTGTACCAGTTCGCCTTGCGTAGATTTTTTGGGCACGACCGACAACACCAGCCTGGAATTCAGGGTCAATAACAATCGTGCATTACGCATTGAACCGGCGACAGATCGCTTTTATGGTTTTAGCCCTAACGTGATAGGGGGCTTTAGCGGGAACTATGTGACGGGTGCTGGAGTAGGGGGGGCGACGATTGCAGGCGGAGGCGCCAGCGGCTTGGTCAATACTGTGAGCGCGCATTTTGGCGCCGTAGGCGGGGGTTACAACAACACCGCCAGCGGCACCTTTGCCAGCACGGTAGCCGGAGGCTTCAGTAACACCGCCAATGGCCAGGATGCGGTCGTAGGCGGAGGGCAGCGCAACACCTCCAGTGGATTTTTTGGTTCTACCGTGGCCGGGGGCAATGAAAACACCGCCAGCGGAGAGTTATCCACCGTATGCGGAGGCCAACTCAACCTCGCCAGCGGAGACTGGTCGACCATACCCGGGGGAGATCGCAACACGGCCAGCGGCGCTTTCAGCTTCGCCGCAGGTCGAAACGCCAATACCAACAATCACGTCGGCGCCTTTGTGTGGGGAGATGACTCGGTCGGCGTCATAAACCTTTTGGCCACTGCGGACAATCAATTTACAGCGCGCGCAGTCGGCGGATTCAACTTTATTACCGGAATTGTTGGCTTTGGCAATCCCGATCCTGCCAAGACCGTTAGTATTGCACCCAATAGCGGGATTATTACTTTTGTCGCGGGCCAAACTTTTCCCGGAACCGGCACCATCACCGGCGTGACAGGAGGAGCGGGGCTGACGGGCGCAGGAACCAGCGGCAATGTAACCCTGGCCGCCAATCTGGTACGCGATGCTTCCTTGAGCGGCAATGGTGGCAGCTCACAACTGCAGGTGAATTACGCTGGCACGGGTTCCGCTCTGACCGCAGCTCACAGTGACCACAACCATGATGCCACGTATTGGAAGCAAGGCGGCAACAGCGGCACGGATTGCACCACTTCTCCGTGCGCTAATTTCTTGGGCAGCACCGACAACAGCAGCCTGGAAGTACAGGTGAATGGACAGCGCGCCTACCGCATCGAACCAGCGACAGACTCTACGTTCAATAGTTTTGCACCCAACGTTATTGGAGGGTTCAGCAGCAACAATGTCACCGCGCTTGCAGGTGGAGCGACCATCGCCGGGGGTGGCGACAGTAATGCTCTCAATTCTGTCACCGATGACTTTGGAACCGTTGGCGGCGGCTCCGGTAACCAGGCAGGCAACAATGCGAACGGTACCACCGATTCGCCCTACGCCACCGTGGGCGGAGGGCGGCTCAACACGGCCAGCGCACCCGCTTCCACTGTGGCGGGAGGCGTTAACAATAACGCCAGCGGCCAGTATTCCACTGTGACCGGAGGCGCCAACAACAACGCCGGCGGCGATAGTTCCACCGTGGCCGGAGGCACCAGCAACACCGCCAGTGGTCAGGATTCCATCGTCGCCGGAGGCGCTCACAACACCGCCAGCGGCCTCTTCAGTTTGGCCGCCGGGTCTCATGCTAATACTGGCGGCTTCCAGGGCACATTTGTCTGGGGAGACAGTTCCAGCACCGCCGATGTCACGGCGACGGCAAGTCATCAGTTCGTGGCCCGCGCTGCCGGCGGCGTTATCTTCTATACTAGCTCCGACTTGAGCACCAGCGCCCAGTTGGCCGCAGGCAGCGGGACCTGGTCTTCGGTCAGTGACCGTAACGTCAAAGATCATTTTGCTCCCGTGGATGGCTCACAACTGCTTGTGCGCGTACTGGCTCTTCCTATCACTACATGGAACTACAAATCGCAAGCCACAGATATTCGCCACATCGGGCCGATGGCGCAGGACTTCTTCGCAGCCTTCAAGGTTGGCGAGGATGAACGCCACATCACCGAAATTGACGAGGGCGGCGTGGCCCTGGCCGCGATTCAGGGGCTCAATCAGAAACTGGAAGATGAAGTCCGGCAGAAAGACGCGCAGATCACAGCACAACAAGAGCAGATCAAGGCACTGGCGGCGGCTTCGTCCGAACAAATTGCCGCGCTCACGGCGGAAGTGGCAGCGCAACGCCAGCTCACTCAGCGCCTGCTGCAGCGAGTAGCCGAGATCGAACAAACAGCGGAGCAAAACCAACCAGGCAAGCTGGCAGTCAATGAAGTGCACAATAGTGACGAGGAAAACGACATACCAGCCCGGCAGGGCGGCATTAAGTAGCCCAGGGCGGAAGCCCTGGGTAAGCTAGAAAATCGATCCGAGCCCCGGACAGGGGCGACACCCTTTTTTGTAACGCGACAGTGTGTTTGCTGATTGATATCATTCTGATATCAAAACCTTGCGTCCTTAGAAACTGCCCGCCATAATTGTGCCAGACGTGTGTTTACGTTACGCATTCAAGAATGCGGGACTTCTTGTAGTCCTTCAGGTCTTTGAAAATTCGACCCCTAGGCGCGGTCAGAGTGTCCGACCGGGGAGATCCAATCCAGATTTGCAATTCTGAGGACTGATGACTGGGGGCTAGAGCAGCTAGTCCCACACCCCAGATCGATTTTCGCCAGTAATGACGCGGGTACGGACGCGGTTTGGGCACTCGAATGACCTGCTAGCAAGTGGGGGCGCAATCCACTCTAAAAATCAGCATTGATCTGCGCTCATCTGCGGCGAAGGGTTTGCGGTTGTTTTTGAAACTCGAAACTTGAAACCTGAAACTGCTTTTACCAGCAAGTCCCCCACCCCGAATCGATTTTCGCCAGTAATGACGCGGGTCAGACGCGGTTTTGGGACCCAAAAACACCTGCCAGCAAGTGGGGGTGGGTCCGCCAATCTTCCGGAAATCCGTGTTGATCCGTGTTAATCCGTGGCGAAAGTCTTTGCTGTTGCTTTTTCTGAAGACTGAGGACTAAGGACTGACGACTGGGTTCAAAAGCTCAATCACTTCGCTTTTGATCTTCCCTCCCTTAATCAAGAGACGCCCCACGGTAATGGGCAGATTAAACCTTCTGGGACCCGCGCTGCCTGGATTGAAATACAAAACTCCATCCCTCAAGTCCTGTTTCGGCTGGTGGGTATGGCCTGAAATTACGGCAGCAAATGCCGCTGCTTTCGGGTTCAAGTCAAGCTCATTCAGGTTGTGCAGCACATAGACACTGACTCTTCCCACTTCGAGAACATTGCTGGCGGGAATCCTTTTTGCCCAAGCTTCACGATCTACATTTCCGCGTACCGCCGTCAGCGGCGCAACCGCAGCCAGTCGGGCCAGAATCGCTGGATCGCCTATATCGCCGGCATGAATAATGTGGTCTGCACCTTCGAGCGCGGCGATTGCCTCGGGACGCAGCAGCCCGTGCGTGTCAGAGATGACACCGATGGTCCAGGTTGTTTTCGAGCTCAAGCTCATATCCATATATTTTGCTTTATATCCGCGCAATCGGTGAAATCCGAGGTAAGCAGTAACAATCAAAACTGCATTGCTCCGGGCCGCAAGCTTATATACACTCATGGGCACAGCGCCACACGTCGAATGAATACCTCTCGAAGTAAACACCAGGGAGAAAACCATATGAAGCAATTCACATTGAGTTTGTTTTTGAGTTTGACTGTCCTTGCTTCGCTGTCGGCGATGGCGCAGCAACTGCCACAAGTACCGAACCCGGGGCTCGGGAATAATCCTGCGCGACGGCAGGCCTATCGCCCGGAATATTTTCAGGCAGAAAAATCGGCGCCCGTGATCCAGATCAACGTTTCGCGCAACATTCAAACGGTAAATTACTGGGCGCGTGGATCAACCAAAGTGAATTTCATTGGCACTGCGCTGCTGCCGCGCGCCGAAGGCCGGGCCACGGTCCAAAGCACGGGGGGCGCGCTGGCCATCGAGGCCGAGTTTAACGGACTCGCCCCGGTTGCGACCTTCGGTCCTGAATATCTCACCTACGTGCTCTGGGCGATTACGCCGGAGGGTCTGGCGAACAATTTGGGCGAGGTCCAGGTCCGCGATGGTAAAAGCAATGTGAAGGCCAGCACCAAGCTGCAAACCTTCGGGATGATCGTCACCGCCGAGCCCTATTTCGCCGTTACCTTTCCCAGCGATGAAGTTGTCATGGAAAACTCCGCGCGCTCTGACACCAAGGGCGCAGTGGATTCGGTAAATGCCAAGTTTGAATTATTGCAGCGCGGGCGCTACTCTGATGCTCACCTTGAAGCTTTCCCGTTTGATCCTAAGGTTCCGCTCGATTTATACGAAGCTCGCAATGCCCTGCGCATCGCAAAATGGCAGAAGGCAGATCAGTATGCCGCAGAATCGTTCGGCAAAGCGCAAGATGCGCTGAACCGAGCTGAAGATTACCAGAAGAGAAAACAAAAGCAGGCGGTGGCAACCACCGCGCGCGAGGCCGTCCAGATGGCTGAAGATGCGCGTGCCATTTCCGTCAAACGCCAGGAAGACGAACGCATTGCCAACGAACAGCGCGATGCG
Source organism: Terriglobales bacterium (assembly GCA_035487355.1). NCBI lineage: Bacteria > Pseudomonadati > Acidobacteriota > Terriglobia > Terriglobales > Terriglobales bacterium. Next base: position 51,047 of record DATHMF010000034.1, read on the forward strand.
CAGCAGCGTGAAGCCGCCGCGAAAGCCGCTCAGGAAGCTGAAGCCCTGAGGCGGACCCAGGCCGAAGCGGCCGCCGCCAAGGATGCGCAGGCGCGCGCGCTGGCTGAAGCTGCTGCAGCAAGAGATGCGCAAGCCCGTGCCGAGGCCGAAGCGGCCGCCGCTAAAGATGCTCAAGCTCGCGCCCAAGCTGAGCAAGAGCAAAAAGCGGCCCAGGCCCGCGAACAACAGGCACAACAGGCCGCTGCCCAGGCCGAACGCGAGAAGCAGGAGCTACGCGCCAAGCTGCTCGAACAATTCAATCGTGTGCTGCCCACACGTGATTCGCAGCGCGGGTTGGTGGTCAACCTGGGTGATGTGTTGTTCGATATTGGGAAAGCCAATCTTCGTCCCGCTGCGCGCGAGGCGCTGGCGAAGCTTTCGGGGATCGTCCTGAATTATCCACAGTTGAAATTGACGGTCGAAGGACACACCGACAACACCGGCAGCGATGAGTTCAATCAGACGCTTTCAGAAAAACGCGCCAGCTCAGTCCGCGACTACCTGGTGGTACAAGGCTTGACCGCAGATTCAATCTCGGCCACAGGCCTGGGCAAAACCGACCCTATCGCAGACAACACTACCGCCGCCGGCAGGCAAAAAAATCGGCGCGTTGAGATCATCGTCTCCGGCGAGGTAATTGGAACGCAGATCGGGGGCACGCAGTAGATATTCACAATTGCCTAACGCAGGGAACGTAGACTTGCTCCCTGCTCGCCAGGCGAAAGTGATGGCAGCAAGAAACCGTCGTTTGAGGAACTAAAAATGGCTGAATTCAGCGCTTGCACGAAATGCAATTTTGAAACCACCGAACCTTTCGCTCACTGCCCGAAATGCGGGCGGCGCATGCTTAGCTCGGGCAGGGTCAGGATGCTGGGCTGGCTGCTTGTCGTCCTCGGCGGTTTTCTGGTTGTCATGATGGGCGCCATCACCGCTTTAGTGGCTGCTAACTCTTCACATTTTACCGGCACCGCAATACAAGCGATGTTCATGTATCTCCTGTTCGCCGTTATCATAGCCTTCGGGCTCTTGAGCCTTGCCGCCGGTGCCTGGCAGATCAAGCATGGCAAACGAAACAAAACCATCATGTTCGTCGGCATGGGGTTAGGGTTCCTGCTTGTGATCACAACCATTGCTACACTACGCGTGCTGGGCTAATATCGCATGAGCTCCTTTGCCTCATCGTACCACCCCATTTTTGCTGGGCTTAATCCTCTTGAGAATGGCGCTACATTGCTCTTTTTTCAATCACTTACCCACTGACCTTCTTTTGTCCTCCGGTTGAGCAGCTATGCATTGTCGCTTCCCCGCGCACGCGGCAAAGTTACACCACGCCGCAGGGAGGACTACAATGCAAAGCACAATTTCGCAACACTCATTTCCGCAACATTCATTCGTGGGCTCGGTCACCGAGCTCGCTTCCAAGAACTTCAACGACGCCCGCCGGGTCCACACCAGTTTCTTGGTCGATGTCGAGCGCAAGGCACTTGTCTGGCTTGCCAATCACATGCCCGACTGGCTCAACTCCGACCACCTGACGATTCTGGGGCTGGTTTCGATGGCGGGCGCTGGACTGGGCTATTGGGCCGCGCGCTGGAACAAATGGACGCTGCTTGGCGTGATCGCCTGCCTCGCCCTCAACTGGCTGGGAGACAGCCTCGATGGCACCCTGGCCCGCGTGCGGCAATGCCAGCGCCCGCGCTATGGTTTTTATGTGGACCACATCTGCGACGTCTTTGCCGCGCTCTTTCTGCTGGGAGGCATGGGTGCTTCCGGATACATGAATCCGCTGGTCGCGGCCGGTCTGCTCATCAGCTACTACATGCTTTCCATTGAGGTCTTCCTGACCACCTACACCATCGGGCGTTTTCAGCTTTCCTTTTTCAAGTTTGGCCCAACTGAACTGCGGGTCGTTCTCGCGATCGGTAATTTATTTCTCTTGTTCCACCCCATGGCCCACCTTTTCAAGCACGCCTTCAGGCTCTTCGACATCGGCGGAGTGGTGGGAGCGCTGGGGATGGTGGGCATCACGATTTTCACCGCAGTGCGCAACGGCAAGCAGCTTTATCGCGAAGAGCCCATGCCGGAAAGGATGCAAGGATGACGCCGGGCACGTCTCAAAACAAGGGCCGATGGTCTGGCCTTTTCATCCGCTGGATCAAATTCAACGCCGTGGGCGCAATCGGAGTCGGGGTGCAACTGCTTATGCTGACCTTGCTCGCCAAGGCCGGGGTTTATTACCTGATCTCCACCGGACTGGCAGTAGAGGCAGCGGTTCTGCACAATTTTCTATGGCACGAGCACTACACCTGGCGCGATCGCACACATGCTGAAAAGAGTGCCGGCATGTTGCAACGCCTGCTGCGATTTCATTTGACCAACGGATTGCTCTCACTCACCGGCAATGTGCTGCTCATGCGATTGCTGGCGGGAGCGCTGCATTTCCCTTTGCTGGCCGCAAATATCATCAGCATTATCACGTGTTCCCTGGCCAACTTCCTGATGAGCCACTTGCTGGTGTTTCGTCCTCAATCAGTCACGCTTAGAGGTGAGGTCTTACGCAGCCCTTAAGCAAACGTCAATTACTACCTGGGTTCGCGCCGCCCGTGGTTCCGCCGGGGGCAGAGGGGCTTTCCCCAAAGCGCGTTCCGGCACTAGACTATTTGTAGTGGGCTTTCTGGTCCCCCGCTCGCAGCCCGCATCTCATCTGACCAAAGCGCCGTGGAAATTCTCGATCTGCGTCATTTTCGCTCTTCCGACCTGCGCTCTCTTCTGGAAGAAGAGTCGCGTGCGTGGTCGCGTCTGCTCTCCTGGGACTACAGCGGCTCGGCGGAGATGATCTTGCGCTATATGGATGCCCGCATCCTGCCTGGCTACGCCTGGGTGGAAAACAACCTGGTACAGGGATATTCGTTCTTCGTCTACGAGGGCAGCAAGGGTGTGATTGGCGATTTGTTTGTGCATCCCACCCACTCCGGCCAGGGGCAGTATTCCATCGAAGAGCGCCTGTTAGGGCACGTGATTGAGACCCTGCAACAATCGCCTGGCATCAACCGTATTGAAGCCCAGTTGTTGCTGCATGAGACGGCCAGTATGGAGAGGCCGTTTATAGAAGAAGGTTTCCGGCGGCATCCCCGGCTTTTCATGGTGCTGCCGCTGAATCCCGGTTCTGGAAACGGGAACCACTCAAACCAGCACCTCGCTGACGTAGAGTTCCGCAAATGGTCCGACGAAGACTTTCAGGGTGCGGCTTCGGTCATCACCACTGCCTACCGCGACCACATTGATTCGGAAATCAACGATCAGTACCGCACTTCAGCGGGCTCGCTGCGCTTTCTCAACAACATCATCCGCTTTCCTGGCTGCGGGCTCTTCGACCCTGAGGCTTCTATCATGGCGCGCAGCCGGTCAACGCGTGCGCCTTTGGGCGTGATCCTGTGTTCGCGGGTGCGCAGCGATGTAGGACACGTCACCCAGGTGTGCGTTGCCCCCGAGTATCGCGGACGCGGCCTGGGAAAAGCACTTATGTGTATGGCCTGCAGCGAACTGCAAAAGCGTGGCTGCCGCGCGCTCTCTCTGACCGTGACCGAAGCTAATGCTCCAGCCGTGAACCTTTATAAGCACATGGGCTTCGCTATTCACCGGATCTTTGATGCGTTTGTGTGGGAAGGATGAGGAAAGTAAGAAACAGGAAGTAAGAAGTTTGAAGTTGAAACTTCTCACTTCAAACTTCGCATTTCGTACTTCCCTTCAATGTTTCAATATCCAGAGGAACCAGCCTCCGGCGATGACGCCGGCCACAAACCAGACGAAGCATTTGACGCCGTAGCGGAATTGCTCGCGCACGCCTTCTTTCTGGGTGATGCCAAAGACAATGGAAGCAAAGAATGCAAATAGCAGTGCGGCAGTGAAGTGAGAAAGTTGCAGATGTATGTTCACGATTTTTTCCCGATGGCGATTTGGTGTGCATCCACGGCGGCGATAATGTTCAGCAGCCCGGCCACGATAATGAATTTTGTGCCGTAGTCAGCTGCGGCAATATTGATTGCGCCTTGCCCCCAGTCCATGGTGCGACTGAGCATATAGAGGCCGCCCGAGCCAATGTCGCCGACGAAGCCGAGCATTTCGAGCACGTCTCCGGTGTTGGGCGTGTAGACCTTGCCCTGCATCATCAGCCCAAAAAAGAACATGGAGAAGACAGAGATCATGAGCAGCAGTCCGCGGACCCATTTTTTCTGGATCAGGTGCCCGGCGCCGGGGACCAACCACCCCACCAGCGGGGCCCATATGCCCATCGCGTTTAAAGGATATTCCTTTGCATTCGCTTTTTCGCGTGTATTGATTTTTTCTGATGCAATGGCCATGGTTTTAAGGATTAGATAAGAACGATCTCCTTCTGGATTTTCCCGGTCACTTCGGCTGAGCCCGCGCGCACCAGCATGTTCACCTCGCTGCGCACGCCGAACTCCGGCAAATAAATTCCTGGTTCAATGGAAAAACACGTATTGGGAATGATCTCGCGCTCGTCCTTGGTTTCGAGGTTATCCATATTGGCGCCATTGGCATGGACGCTGGTGCCGATGGAATGGCCGGTGCGATGCACGAAATATTCTCCGTAACCTGCCTGAGTGATGGAGTCGCGCGTGGCTTTGTCCACCTCCCAACCCTCAAGCCTGCGTTTTGCAGCCATGGCCGATTGCACCGCCTGGATGCCGGTGTCGCGTCCGTTGCGCACAATCTCAAAAATCTTCTTGTAGCGCTCGGGAACGGCGGCGCCAACAAAGCCGGTCCAGGTAATGTCGTAATAGACCGCGTTAGGGATGTTCTTTTTTCCCCAGATATCCAGCAGAACGAAATCGCCTTCTTTGATCCTGGCGCTGTGGTCGGCGCGTGGCTCAAAGTGCGGGTTACCACTATGTTCGTTCACCGCCACAATGGGCGGGTCTTCGGTCACCAGATTTTCGCGGCGAAAAGCTTCCATGATCCACTGCTGCATCTCGTATTCGTGCGTGCCGCCGTTGCAGACGCGCCGGCCGATTTCCTGAAAGGCAGCCGCGGTCACTTGGTCCACCGCATCGCGGGCGGCGAAGTGAGTTTGAATCTGCTCCTCGCTCCATGCCGCTTCAAAGCGCGCCACCAGGTCGCCCGAGCTGACAATATCTTTGCCAAAGCTGCGTATCAGCTCCACGGTGCCGGCGTCTACCAGACCGATGTAAGGAACCAGGTTATTAGGAGAATACTGCATGGCGATGAGCTCGTACGGGGCCAGCGTGGATTTCAGCTTCTCCCACAGCTCCGGCCAGGCGGAGTACATTTGCTTTTCGCCAGGCAAGGAATCCAGATGTCCGGCTTCAATGCGGTGCACCAGTTTGCGCGGCTCGCCCTCATCAGGAATCACATAAAACCAGCGGCGGGTGACCATCACATCTTCGCGCAATCCCAGCACGCGGTAGGCGATGGGATCGCGGTGATGATGGTCGTAAAAAAGCCATGCGTCGAAATCGCGCTCGCGCAGGGCTGACTGGATGCCCTTCAGGTCCATAGGTCAAACCTTGATTCTAAATGGAAAGCGTGCAGCGCGCCATGACCGGAACAAGTCAGTCCGCAGTCCGTAGTCCTCAGTCCTCAGAATGGCGAATCTGGTTGGAATCTGCCCCGGTTAATCTGTCAGCCATGTCCCTGGTCTGTACCCGTTTTTGCCACTCCCCCACCCTACTTGCTGCTAGTGGGTAAAGTGCCAAAAATCATCGTTAAACCCGCGTCATTACTGGCGAAAATCGACCCTGGGCGGGACACTAGCTGCTCTAACCCAGTCCGCAGTCCTTAGTCCTCAGAATCGCGAATCTGGATTGGAATCTCCCCGGTCTAATCTGTCAGTCATGTCCCCGGTCTGTACCCCGTTTTTGCCACTCCCCCACCCCCACTTGCTGCTAGTGGGTAAAGTGCCAAAAATCATCGCTGAACCCCCGTCATTACTGGCGAAAATCGATTCGGGGCGGGGGACTTGCTAGTAAAGCAGTTTCAGGTTTCGAGTTTCAAAAAACAACCGCAAAACCCTTTCGCCGCAGATGAACGCAGATCAACGCTGATTTTAGAGTGGATTGTACCCCCCACCACTTGCTAGCAGGTCATTGAAGTGCCCAAACCGCGTCCGTAACCGCGTCATTACTGGCGAAGATCGATTCGGGGTGGGGGACTTGCTGGTAAAAGCAGTTTCAGGTTTCAAGTTTCGAGTTTCGAAAACAACCGCAAAACCTTTCGCCGCAGATGAACGCAGATCAACGCTGATTTTTAGAGTGGATTGTGCCCCCGCACTTGCTAGCAGGTCATTGAAGTGCCCAAACCGCGTCCGTAACCGCGCAAGAAAAGTTTTCAAAGACCTAAAAGGACTACAAAAAGCCCTGCATTCTTGAATGCGTGACGTAAACACACGTCTGGCACAATTATGGCCTGCGGTTTCCAAGGAAGCAAGATTTTGATACCAGGATGATACCATACGGATTTGGTTCCGATCCTAGAGCCACCTGCGCCTACTATTGAGGCATTACCGCCAGATTCTTCGCTGCGCTCAGAATGACAACGTGTATGAATTTAAGTTTTTCAGTCTACGTCACTTCAGGACTTGCGCCCGCGTTCGCGCCGGGAGCTTCTCGCAGGCGATGCGCAACACCAGGCGCGGGGCCTTGTTCTTGATCTTCATCAGAAAGGGTACTTGCGCGGCGGGATTGGCCTTGCCCATCTCGCGCAGCAGCCATCCCAGGCCCTTGCGGACCATGTCGTCTTCATCTGCCAGCAGCATTCGGGAGAGACGAAATACCTCGTTACTATAGAGTTTGCGGCGGACCGAATGCACCAGGACGACGCAAGCTGCGCGCCGCGACCAGCGGTTCGACGAGCGCGACCAGACGAATACCCGTCTGAGATAGCCAGGATATGACAGGATCATGGGAGCAATAAGGCTATGGCACAGGTCGTCACATTCATCCCAACTGGCGATGAGAGGGATCCAGCGCTCGAAGCGGCGGAACTCGGCGGCGCCCAGGAAGGAAGCTTTGCCACGCAGCAACCTTCGGCCCTGCGGATCGAGCAGCATAATGGCGGCGTGGGCTTCTTCCCCGGTCGTTTTTGCGTGGAAAAGCTTGTCGGCGACTTCGAAGAGGAGTTTCTCGCCACCGGCGGCTTCGATTTCGCGGCCCATCTCAGCGGCATAGCGCCGCAGGTCGGCGGTGCGCCATCCGTAGCGCTTGACTGGTTCTTTGAAGAAGCGTTGCTGAGATTCGGCGTGATCGCGATTGCCACCACGATGCAAGGCTTGAACAATGTAGCGGACGAAATATTCTGGGGTCTTCATGGTTAGATCTATTTCCATAACCTAAATAGCTGTTTTTGGAGTTCAACAGCACAGGGGCTGAAGCCCAAAATTATCATAAGGCACTCAACGCACGGCTGAAGCCGGTGCTCTTCCACGGTAGCGCCAAGCATCGTTATGGCACCGACAAAATCCCATGCCCCTGACAAACGCGGAAGCAGAGAATTTCGGCACAATAGGGATTCCTCCGCTCCGCGTCGGAATGACAAGAACCCGAGTTTTTCCGCAACCTGTAAACTCGTTTCGGGACTTACTTCTGCGTGACCCTCAGCTTGTGGTAGCCGATGGTGGCGAGATCAATTTTGTCAGGCAATGAAAATTCTGAATCCATACCCACGCCGGGATACTGGGGTGTGAGGAATTCGTGAATGAAGAACTCAAGCGCTATTCGCGGAACCTCGGTGCCATCTATACTGACGGTGCGCACGTGTACCTTGCCCTGGCCGCCAGAACCTGCACCATCAGATTCAACACGCACATTGTGAATGCCGCTAAAGATGGACAACAACGGATTGGAAGAGCGCTGGCCTGCGCGGATCTCGTCAAAATCAATGGTCGCCAGCGCTGTGAGTGTTCCTGACTGACCCTGAAAAATAACTTTCTTTACCCCCTGCGGCAGATTCACACGTCCGGCGGCAAAGTAGTCGTTGATTTCATCTTCTGTCATCACAGTTGAGGCCGGATCGGGTTGCGCTGATTTTGCATTTTCCTGGATATGGTCCAGCTTGCGTTGCAGGCTGTCTGCCAGACGATGTTGCGGGCTGGACTGCTGTGCCGTGATGCAGACGCTGCCTGTCAGAAGAACAGCGGTAATCCAAATGGCTCTCATGACCGTATCCAATCAATTATGAAACGGCTCTAGGCGGCGACCTGTTGGGCGGCCGCACCTGCAGCATCTGGCGAAGTTGGCCGGAGGGTCTTGTCGTAAATCCATAGCAACAACGCAGTCACCACTCCTATCCCGGTGACCACCCACCAGATACGTGCTGGCTGGTGCTGAACCTCTCCGAAATGGTGGATCAGCTTTCCGCCAAGCCAGCCGCCGACTAATGAGCCAATCCCAATGGGCAGGAAGCCAAAGCCCATGTATGTACCTTGCTGCCCCGGCGGTGCGAGCCGCGAAATATATTCGTAGTAACGCGGTGACTGTATGATCTCACCCAACGCCACCACAACCAGCGTAAGAATTACCATAGGAACCGAAGGATGAATGATCAAAAGGACCCATGCCAAAGCAGTGATGAGGGTCCCCAGCGTAATGGCGCGGAATGGAGGCACCTTCTGGGTCAGGAAACTGATCGCCACGGTGAATAAGATCACAATGACCGGCCCGGTTGACAACATCAGATCGGTTTTTGCCTTCACATCTATGTAGTCGTGGACATAAATCGGCAGAATGAGGAACTCCTGCCAGAAGACAATCCAATACCCGGAAAAAATCAGCAGAAACAGCATGAATCGCAAGTTCAACACGACCGTGAAAAAATTCTTTGTTACTTCACCCAGGCTGGCGGCTTGCGCCTCATCGGAGCGCTTCGGCTCTTTGAAGAACAGCAGTACGGCAAAGAACATCAGAAATACGCTTAGCGCCGCCACCAAAAACACTTTCTCCACGCTCATGCGGTCATGCACCCATGAGCCGATCGCCGGCCCAGCCGCCCCGCCAATATTCACCAGGGTGTAGTAGATCGAATAGCCGATGGAGCGGACGTTTGGCTTTGAGGCGCGCGCTGTGGTGCCCACAATACAAGGTTTCACCAAAGCAACGCCGAAAGCGGGAAGCACCAAGACGATGGTAACCAGCGCAGAGAATGGAACAACGCCACGTACAGGCGCGAGCCAAGGAGCTTTTAGCGATCCCAGCAGGAAATAGGAGCAGGTCAAGATCAAGTAGGCGAGGGAAAGTGCGCGGCGAAATCCCAGGCGGTCGGCAAGAGCTCCACCGAAAGGGGCCACTAACCACACGAACCCGAACAATCCTGCCAGGCTGCTTGCCTGTTGTGTGGCGAACCCTAGTCCTTCGTGCAGGTAACGTGACAGCGACGCAAAGGCGGCGTAATACGACAGCCGTTCAAAGAGTTCGCTGACGTTGGCGACCCAGAACGGCCGCTCGAAGCCGGTTTGTATCTCGCGCAAACGCTCGGAAAAGGACAAGGTTTTTCTCCTTCAACCACCGTCAATCCTCAGCAACCATCAAGGAGACGTAGCAAGCTACGTCTCTACACTAAGAATGTCGACAAGTTAGACTATCTCGAACTGCTTGTTCCCGTCGCTTGTAGCCGCTGGCGAAGCTGCTCGGCACTGATGCCGCTGATACGTACAACTTTAAGACGATTTTTTTCGCCGCTGGCTATGGTAACGGAGGAGCGCGATACTTTCAAAAGTTTTGCGAAGAATTCAATGCAGGCCTCATTGGCCCGGCCTTCCACGGGCGGGGCCTTCAACGCGAGTTTGAGAGCGTCGCCCATTTCACCCACAATGACGTCGTGTTTCGCCCGAGGATGGACCCTGACTGTAAAGCTGACGCCTGCGCTGTTTTCGTGGATCGTGAACATTTATATGTATATGCCAATCTCCATAGATTGGCAGGTTCGCTGGTGTCGCTCACAGCCCTAGCCGTGCTGACTGGGCCACTGCAGCGTGGCGCTGGTAGAGCTCGACCTGCAATTCAAAGACCTGATATTCATCTTCGCGATCAAGCTCGCGATGAAATGCATCGTTGATCGCAGCGGCTCCCGGCGCTGTGAGCACCTGACTATATTGAACCAGCCAGATTCTTTGATGTCCGCGGGCGAGCGTATTGATCCACTGGCTTGCCGGTGCGTTGTCAGGATTGGAATCAATTGGAATCTTAAGATTGTGGTCCCACCTCGCCAGATAGTAATGGAAGGCCCACGGAGGAGAAGTTGGAGGCAATGCCACCACATCACCCGGTCTTGCATGGGAGAAGACATAAGCTGCGGCAGCGCGCCAATCTTCTTTGGGCGTCTGATAATACCTCTTGACGTACACCAGCGAGAAAAATACGAGCACACTCAGGTAAATCAAGAAAACCGAACGATTCAGGATCGAGCACAATCCCCAGGCGGCAACCAGCACACATGCGGGAATGCAAAAAATCAGGAACCTGGGATAAAGGATCGGTTTCCTGATGGAGATGATCAACACCACAAATAACGGAACCCAAAGCCAGCTCAACAATAACGCAGGAGACCAACTCGCGATTGAACGGCCAGACTCTCGAAGTATCCGAATAAACTCGCGTACCGCCAAAAAGAGCAACGGAATGTAGGGCCAAAGATTTCTTGTCCGGACGCCGGCAAGGAACGCTGCCACATTGGCCACGTCTCGTAGATTGGTCCTTTCAACCCAGCCGATCTGTCCCCCGTCGTGGGTGAGAATGAAAAATAGAGCCGGAGCGGCCAGGAGCAACACCGCTGTTGCGCTGATGAGAAAACTCTTCCAGCGGTTTTCTTTGGGTTTTAAGAACACAATCGAGAACCACTGCGCCGGCAGGAAGAAAACGGCGAATAAATGCGTGTAGATTGCTAGCACGGTGCAAGCGGTGTACAGCACCCAGTATCGGCGATGGCTTGTGTTCACGCCATACCATAGAAAGAGGAACGACAATGAACAAAGCAGCGTAACCAGACTGTAGCTTCGGGCTTCTTGCGAATATGCGATGTGGGAGACATGGATCGCCAGCAGGAAGGCGGCAACCAGGCCCACCTTTTGGGAAAGCAAGCGCGCTCCCAGAAGATAAATGATGAAAATATTGAATATCCCAGGAATGACGGAAAGACTCCGAATAAATGCTTCACTGTTTCCTAACTGAATCCACCCGCGCAGCAGCGAGTAGTAAAACACCATATTGAATTCTCTAGACCATGTTGACCTCAGAAATTCGGGCCAACTGAGATGATGGTCCGCATCAGGATTGGTCACGATGGCCATGCTTGCCGCCTCGTCAGCCCACAGGCTTGTTGCCCCTAAATGAGAAAAACGGAGTATGGTCCCTAAAACTATGAGCGCGCCAACTGCGGCAATCACAAAATAATTCCGAATGCGTGGCCGCTCAGGTTCCCGGGTTTGCGTAGTCGCCGTTACGTCAATCATGCTGATCTGCTCCCGGCCGCTCGCCGAAAATCGCTGTTCCCACCCGCACGCAAGTTGAGCCTTCTTCGATGGCGATTTCAAAATCGTGCGACATACCCATGGAAAGCGCGCCCGGGTTCATGCCTGAAATTTTCGCTAGCTCATCACGCAATTGCCGCAATTGGCGGAAGTGAGGCCGCACGCTTTCTGCATCTTCTGTAAAGGGAGGGACCGCCATCAAGCCGCCAATTTTGAGATGCGGGAGCTCAGCACTCTGCTTGAGCAAATCCCGCAACTCGAGGGAATGGGGAGAGAAACCGTGCTTGGAAGCTTCTCCTGCAATGTTGATCTCAAGCAATGTTGCCAGTTTCTTGCCGCGCTCATGGGCGGCACTGTTCAATCGCTGAGCAAGGCGCATGGAATCCAGCGAATCAATGGCCGTGAAGAGCTCTGCGGCCTGGTTGCTTTTGTTCGATTGCAAGTGTCCGATCAGATGCCATTGTGCTTCCTGAAGATCATGCAGTTCTGCCGCTTTGGCGGTAAATTCCTGCACGCGATTCTCGCCGAAGACGCGGATTCCAGCGTTGTAGGCTTCTTTGATTCGCGCCGCCGCGACCGTTTTCGTTACCGCCATCAGGGTTATTTCTTCAGGGGAGCGATTGGCGCGGCGGGCAGCCTGGGCAATGCGCTCGTGGATGGAAGCTATGTTTTGGGCGACGGACATTATGAAGTAAGAAGTTTGAAGTAAGAAGTACGATTTTAATCGTAAATCACAAATCGTAAATCAGACTTCTTACTTCATCCTTCGTCAATTCTTCTTGCTTTCCAGCGGCTTGCGGGCAAAGTAAAAGAGTGAGACGGCCAGCAACAGGAAAGTGATCACTGCAAGCAGGTTGCTATTGGCCATGGCAGGGAATTTCGCGCCCCAGGCTAGCCAGTTCTCGGGAAGCACTCCCGTACTTTCGAGGAGCTTCACGCCAATTCCGAGTAATCCCATGACTCCGCCCGCAGCGATGAGTCCGCTGGCGAAGAGAGAGCCGGGGCTGACCTCGCTTTCGGTGGGAGTTTCACCGGCACGCTTAGCGGCGGTTTCAACCAGCCATCGCGTCACACCTCCAACGAAAATCGCAAGCGTGGTTCCTATGGAGAGATAGGCGCCCACGGCAAAGGCCAGCGAACGTATGCCTAACAGCTCCACGACAATCACGAGAAAGACGCCGAGCATCACCAATCCCCAAGGCAGCTTGCGCGTAAGAATGCCGTTGATCACGGTAGACATCAATTGCGCCTGTGGTGCGGCGGCGCGCTCGCTGCCGATGCCCTGGATCCACTGCACCTCGATCTGACCTGTTTTGGGATTGTAGAGATATTTGCCATTGGCGATTTCAGACGAGTTGATGGCATTCAGCAGGTAGAAATCGCTGCCGTGAAGAGTGACCTCTTGTCCCTGGGTATTGTGATAGCTGAAATGGTCGCGATCGAATGTTCGCGCGCCATTGTTTTCTTCCAGGCTTACTCCAGCCGGCAGATGATTAATGTCTACCTGCTTGGTCAGCTGCCGAAACTCCTCGAGCCCTTTATTCATAAGGATCAGCGTGCTGCCTACGGCGAATGTAGAGACGACCACGCCGACGAGTAGCGCCAGTTGCTGCGCCCTGGGGGTGGAACCGATCAGATAACCAGTTTTGAGGTCCTGGGATGTATCGCCAGCGTTGGCCGAGGCGATGCATACCACGCCTCCGACGGCCAGCACGAGGGCACCAAAGGCAGGAGCGGTCCAGCCAAGGGCGAGGAAGATTCCTGAGGTTGCCATCAATGTTGCGATGGTCATTCCCGAAACAGGATTGGCGGAGCTGCCAATCAAACCACAGATGCGCGAGGAGACGGTAACGAATAGAAATCCAAAGACCACAACGAAGATCGAGGCGACAATGTTGGCGAACATCGAGGTCTCGGCGCCGTGAATCGGCTTGAAGGTCAGGAACGCCCACATCATGATGATGAGCAGCACCGAGCCGCCTATGGTGACCGAAATCGGCAGGTCGTTTTCAGTGCGCAGGTTCGACTGCTCGCTTTTGCCTGAGCCAAGCTGCTTCAGGCTGGCCCGCAATGCAGAGACAATGGTGGGAATGGTTTTGATCAATGTGATTAAACCTGCGGCTGCGACAGCTCCAGCGCCCATGGGCCTGACGTAGGTGCGCCAAAGATCGGTGGGCGGCATCTGCGAAATAGGAACAGTGCCGGGATAAATCGGTGTCGTCATACCAGAGCCAAAGAAGTGGATGGCCGGCATCAGTACCAGCCAGGAAAAGACTCCGCCGGCGAGCAGGACTCCGGCGACGCGCGGGCCGATAATGTAGCCCACGCCCATGTACTCTGAGGTGGTAGAAGCGCGAATGGAAGCACCCGGATATGACTTGATGTCCCATGTTGGAGCGCTGGGCCAGGCGGAGAACAGGTTCTCATTTTGGAACAGCGTGTACAGCGCGCCCAGTCCGAGCCCCCAGAAGACGCGGCCGGCGAAGCTACCTCCGCGGTCACCCGCGATGAGCACATCGGCGCAGGCAGCACCTTCAGGATACTTAAGCACACCGTGTTCCTTTACGATGAGCTGCCGGCGCAGCGGGATCATGAAAAAGACGCCGATCAATCCGCCGACCAGGCTCAGAACAAAAATACGGGGTCGTTCCAATTGGAACCCCAGGAAGATCAGCGCGGGTAGAGTAAAGATTACTCCTGAAGCTATAGACTGCCCGGCGTTGCCGGTGGTCTGCACGATATTGTTTTCGAGAATCGTAGCCTTGCCGAAGGCACGCAAAATAGTGATGGAGAGCACGGCGATGGGAATGGATGCCGATACGGTGAGTCCGGCACGCAGGCCTACGTAAACGGTCACTGCGCCAAACAGCAACCCAAACAACGCTCCCAGGGCAATTGCGCGGAAGGTGAACTCTGGTGGAGCCTGTGTAGCGGGTATATAAGGTTGAAACTCTGCTTCTTTGGGTTGATCTTTCGTCTGCACTTGAGTTTCTTCAGCCAAGATAGCCTCTCCTTGATTCAGCCGTGTTTGTCACAAATCGGTAAACAGCGGTTAAAATCTGATAAAAAATGAAAGGGGCACGTTAGCACGCCGCAGCCCCCAAAGACAATGGCTTAAAAGCGATGATATACTCAACTTAAGCACACACTCCAATTGTGGCCAGGGAGGTCAGTCTTCAGCAGTACAGATGACCTAACGCGAAGTAGGGTTCCTGAAGCCAGGGGATTTCCTGCGCTTTTCTCACCCCTGAGCGCCGCTGCCAAGGGCTTGTTTAACACGGTTTTTCCCGGCGATTGCCGCATCTGCGCGGTTCCTTTAACTGAAATCTCACGGCTTCCAGTCTGTCGGCAGTGCGTAGATTCAATTCACAGAATGGAAGGCGGAGTGTGTTCCATTTGCAGCGAACGCCTCTTTCGTTTCACATCTGGGCAGTTCACGCCATCTGATTCGGATGCAGGGAGTGTTTGCGGGATGTGCCAGCGCGCACGGCCTCCATTTACCAGGGCGGTAGCCTATGGCGGCTATGACGGTGAATTGCGCGAACTGGTTCACCTGCTGAAGTATGAGAACGTTCGGCCGGCCGCAGATCTTCTAGGAGCGTATCTGGCTGAGACCATCCGGTCGCTGCATCTCGAGGTGGGCGCGTGGAAGATTGTGCCGGTTCCGCTGCATCGTTCGCGGCACAGACAGCGTGGCTTCAACCAGGCGGAATTGATTGCGCGCGCCGCACAGCGGCGGCTTGGATCTAAGCTCGAAATAAATTCCGGCCTGCTGGAACGACGCAGAGAGACCTCTACCCAGACCGGGCTAACGCAACACCAGCGTCGCGCCAACCTGCGCGGGGCTTTTGTTGTGACGAAGCCTGCGGAGGTCCGAGATCATCTAATACTGCTAGTGGATGACGTCTTTACCACCGGGACCACCGCCGCCGAGTGCAGCCGCGTGCTGCTTCGCGCGGGCGCACGTGCTGTAGCGGTGGCTACAGTGGCACGAGTTTTTAAGGGAGAACCTGCGCGGCCAGCAGGATTTTTACGTACAAATAACATTAGTATGAACTTGGCCAAAGCAGCGGAGGCATAAGTAGAGGGTATGTCGGGGAAAATGCACCATTCGGGACACATGGCTCACCGGGCAGCGGAGCACCCACCTGCGCCATCCCAGAGTGGACATCACGTAATGCATGCTCCGGTCCTGGTCTTGAACGCTTCCTATGAACCCATCAACGTGTGCGCTGCACGCCGCGCCATTGTGCTGGTGCTCAAAGGCGTAGCCATGACCGAAGAAGAGAACGGGCACTTTCTGCACGCCGCCCGCTTTGCGGTGCGTGTGCCTTCGGTGATTCGTCTGCTTGAGTACCGCCGCATTCCGCATCAGACGCGGGCGCTCTCGCGTAAGAACATTCTGCTGCGCGACCGCAACACCTGCCAATACTGCGGCACCGTACTCGTGGCCGCCGAACTGACGCTGGACCACGTGATCCCGCGCTCTCGCGGAGGCTCGTCTACCTGGGAAAATCTGGTGGCCTGCTGCCATCCTTGCAACCGCAGAAAAGGAAGCCGCCTGCCGCACGAGGCGGAGATGAAACCGCTGCGCGAGCCGCGTCCTTTTAATTTGCATACCAGCCGGCACATCATGCGGCTGATGGGACACTCTGACGCCAAGTGGCGGAAATACCTGTTTTACTAGTCAGCTTCATCTTTAAAATGTAATGAGACGTGTGCCTACACCGGAGCGGAGCTGTGTCTCGGCTGAATTAATTGCGTTGAGTTTAGGTGCAGCAAGCGTATAGTGAGAATAGCTGATTTCTCCGGAGACACGGTCCCTATCCGTCGGGCCTTCGCCGATGCAGCCATTCGCATTGCGAGGTGCTACACATGCGCTCCGGACTCATCTTTGCCGCTTCGGTCAAGGTCCCCAACCGTTTTCTTCTTTGCCAGATCCTTACAGCGTCTATCAACAAGCGACACCGCGACGGCGCCTCGGTGCCGGAGACGATCAATGACTCACTCCGCGCGGTAGACGACAAATCTCAGGCGGTCGCACAAAAAGCAATCAGTAGCAGCACGGCTTGAGATCCAAAATGCCGGGAACCACTCCGCGGTGAGGAACCCACGGGCTTCGAACAAATCCATGATCACTGCGAGTCATGGAAGATGATTCCGAGGGTATGGCGATTGCCAGACCGAAGCCGGCTGACGCCATGCCGCATGTTGACGCGATAAGTTCCGCGTGTACCCTGCACCGGACGATTGTGCACCGCAAAAATCACTGCATCACCTCGCCGCAACGGAACCACCTCAACGCGTGACTGCATACGCGGCCGTTGTTCGGTCAGCACGAACTCGCCACCGGTGAAGTCTTCGCCTGGCTCAGACAAGAGAATCGCAACCTGCAGCGGAAAAACATGCTCGCCGTATAGGTCCTGGTGCAGAGAGTTATAGTCCCCCGCACCGTATTGGAGAAGAAGCGGTGTGGGACGCTCTTGACCTGCCTGGTGACAGCGCTTGATAAAGTCGGCGTGTGCGTCCGGGTAGCGAACGTTGATGCCCATCGAAGCATTCCAGCGATTGGCAATCGGCGCGAGTTGCGGATAGAAAGCATGGCGCAGATGGCGACGATATCAGGCAGCGGATAAGCGAAGTATTTGTATTCGCCCCGCCCGAAACCGTGCCGCGCCATTACAACCCGGCTGCGGAAGATGCCGTCGTTGACATACAGGTCTGCTATTTCATGGCATTCTCCGTCAGTCAAAAGTGCATCTATCATTGCCCAACCGTTAGCATCGAGATGAGTAGAGACGCTCGCCCAATCGAGCGCCTCCACACGGGTTTCGATGGTCCGGTCCGCCGGACCCGGTTGTTTTGACTGCGCAGTCGTGCTCATGCTGCTACCGCCTCACGCTTCAGGAGACTGCGTTTGCGTTCGACGCCCCAGCGATAACCAGACAGACTGCCATCGTTCTTCACGACACGGTGACAGGGTATGGCGACAGCGATAGCGTTCGCGGCACAAGCTTGCGCCACTGCGCGGACTGCCTTGGGCGATCCGATGCGCCGGGCGATATCGGCGTAACTGGCCGTCGCTCCGGCTGGAATCGCCCGCAATGCCAGCCAGACACGTTGCTGGAATACCGTTCCGCGCATGTCAAGCGGCAGGTTGAGACCGAGTTCCGGAGCTTCCACAAAACCGGCGACTTTGGCGATGAGTTTCTCGAACCCGGCATCGCCATCGGTCAGATGAGCGTGTGGAAATCGGCGCTTCAGATCGCGTGCCAATGCATCGGGAGCGTCTCCGAGCAGTAGGGCGCAAATACCCTTGGCACTCCTGGCCACGAGAAGAGAACCGAGCGAACATTGACCGATGAAAAACTGTATCTCTTCGACGGCCGCGCGCCTCGAACCTTTTTCCGTTGGAACTGCGACTAACTTTGATCGATTGAATATTGTGCTCATCTTAAATTTCCTTTCACGAATTAACATCGTGGATCCAATGTAAACGGCCTAGGTTTGGCGCCGCGCTCCGGCCCTTGCTTTCAAATCAGAAAATCTAGCCCAACTTTGTTTGATCGTGCTTCGGGATTGGGCTGTAGCTCTAATTTCACATATTGTGCATTGTGATGCTCATATACAGTTCTGCGTTTCCACTGCTTCTCTAAAACGTTGGAAATTATTTTTCTTTTCAATGACTTAGGGAGTAATTCTCATCTCTTCTGTGGAACCAGGAATGCATCGCCATCGAATGCAGGTTCCAACGTCATTTCTATTTCACACTTGGAGCGAGAATGACTGAAAATGTAATGGATCAAATTGTCGCCGAGCTGCGCGTTTCTGCGGCCAAGTTTTATCCTCAACATGGGGAGCTGCGCAATGTGCGCGTGGTTGGCCATACGCCCAAAACCGACCACTTCATTTACGATATCGTGCTGAACTTCGGCGATGGCAACGCGCGCGTGGCAGCCAAGGTTTATCGCAATAAGAGTGGCGCTGAACTGGCTCGAAACAAGGCGCAGCAGGAATTCCTCAATCTGGTTACGGTGCACAAGGTCTCGCAAAAGAAAAAGCTTATAGGCGTACCGCGCCCACTGGGCGACTTCACCGAATTGGGAACCGTAGTTGCAGAAAAGCTGAGCGGATTGCCCTTGCAATCCATGATCATGAAGGCTGCTTTGCTGCCGGGCTTCAATGCCGGCAACGGACTGGCTGAAGCCGCCAGGCATACCGGTACATGGTTGCGGTCTTTCCATCGCGCCACGGCTAACATGCCATCGCCTTTTGATGCTGAGCAACTGCTGGCTGAATTGGAGCAGGTTTGCACCCAATGCCGCAAAGAGGGGCTGGAAGAAAGCGATGTGCGTTCCATCATGACCGGCGCTCGTAATGCCCTGCATCGCAACAAAAAGACCATGGCGGCGTCAGCCGTATTGAACGATTTTACCCCGCTGAATGTGCTGGTAAGCGATGGTGGGGTCGGAATCAGTGAGTTCGCGCGCATGAGCCAGCACGGCGCCTCATTCCAGGATGTGGCCACGTTTCTGGCTACGATTGAAGCGCTGGAGAAATATCCTTTTTGCAACCGCAGCATTACCTCTTCTATCCAGAAAAATTTTTTGGAAGCCTACGGAGTTTCGGCCTCGGACCAGGCTCTGTTGCGCGTGCTTAAAATGAAAGCTTTGCTGGCCATGTTTGCCAACGGGCGCGGCCTCAAGGAAAGTGCTGCACGCAAGAAAGTGATGTGGGCGACCGTGATGAAGCGATTCATTCAGCAGGCCGCGCATCGCTCTCTGACCCAGCCTGCAGCGCACGTTGCCTAGCGTAGAGACGCAGTTTGCTACGTCTCTACCTGGCCAGTTTTTCATAAACGGCGCGTGCGTCTTGTATCGTTTTCAAAACCCCGGTTTTTTGCGCCTCGTTCTTGTATTCCGAGTTTGCCTTGGCATTTTCTGCTACTCGATCAATCCAGGCCATGAAGTACGCCGCATCATTGGGTGACCTGGGCTTGGCGCCGGCCACCGTGACGTAAATTGGACTGGTGGTCGCATAAGGATAACTATCGAGAACGGGGTCTTCCGTTTTTTCGGCCCAGGCGCGCAACAAACACCATCCGCTGCGCGGAAGTTGCAGGGCCCCAATTGCATCGCTGGCATTATGTGTCTGGTTCATAGGCACATTAATCATGACCTCGCCATTGCAGACAACTTCCAGATGGTCCACGGGCACAATAGAGCGTAACGCCACCGTGAATTTTACGCGTCCGGGTGCCAGCAACTTAAGCTCTCCGCCAACAGTTTCTGCGCCAAGGGTAAAACGCAACAGAGGACCGTTGGTAGCGAAACTGCGGCCGTGCTTTAGGCCATCAAGCCATGCATTGGTTTTGAACGGCCCGCTTGGGACCCGTACGTATACCCGGTCCAAGCCAACCGGCCCGCGCAGCGAAGAGTAGTTGGCAATGGCGCTACTCCCGGCGGCGGCGGGAAGACGAAATCCCAGATTGAGGAGCTTGTACCAGATCTCGGCAGACGATTTGTGATCGCCGGAGTCAAGAACTTCGTAGTAGTCCACTTTGCCCAGGGCAACATCAATGGGGAGCTCATAGGACAGCTTTTCATCATTGACGGGATTGGGAACTTCACTAAAATTTTGCGCGTAGCCAACCAACCTATTTGTTTGGTGAAACCAGTCAACGATATCGGCATTTGTGGGGAAAAAGCCGGTCCGAGCCGCGTTTGGATAAGCTGCATAGCGGCGGGAACTTGACGGATAAGCACTGAGCAATCCCAGATTTCCCAAGTAATTCGACTGGAACTCGATTCCGTTCAGAACATGGTGGGTAGTACGAACTCCGGGACCAGTCTTCAAATCAAAATTGGGATCGGCCTTGCTGGCTACGCCAGCCGTCGTGGCGTCCGGAGAATGTTGTTCATCGTTGCTTGTCATCAGACTGTATGCCAGGCTGAGGTCTTCTGCTTGCATCTGCGTGAGCAGGGTCAGAGGTGTGCTGCGGTATGCCCCTCCGTATTTCGTGCTCACGTGGACATCGCCGTCCATCCAACGGCTTCCCAGTGGATCACGCAAACGTAAAGCCTGCAGTTTGAATGGAATGGTTTTGCTTTCGCCGGCCTTCAGGTCAACATCCAGACTGACCGGCACATGTTCCAGGCCGTGCGTAATCTCTACGTGGATCTTTCCAGGCGGGAGCGTAATCGCCTGCGAAGGCCGCAGCCGCGAGACACTGAGGTCGAAATAATGAACTTCAAAAGGACGCTCTTTCCGGTCAAAGCCGTCGTCGGTGTAAACCAGAGCATCATCGGTTGCATAGTCGCGTCCATCTGCACCGGTGATGGAAACCCTCACCGGCCCTGCTGCTCCACTCACCTCGCCGCCTTGCAATCGAATCGTGGCCATCGTGGCAAGAAATTTGAGGTCTTTCCGGGCAATCTCATGCTGGCTTCCCTCCGACGCGTCTTGTACCCATAAGGAAAGATTGCCGCCCCGGTTGGAGATAAAAGCGATG
Source organism: Terriglobales bacterium (assembly GCA_035487355.1). Taxonomy (NCBI): domain Bacteria; kingdom Pseudomonadati; phylum Acidobacteriota; class Terriglobia; order Terriglobales; species Terriglobales bacterium. The sequence continues at coordinate 72,097 of DATHMF010000034.1, forward strand.
GATTTTCCGTCCGGGGACCAGCGTGGGTTGGTATCGTCGTACTCTCCCTGCGATTGGGAAAGCGGCGCTGTGTCCCTGCCCTCGGAGGTCATTACCTGAAGCTGATGTTTCCCGCTCGCAAGCGATCCCGAATACGATGCATACGCCACGCGCTTGCCATCAGGGGACCAGTCGGGCCGCGCCCTCCATGTAGTTTCTTCATCATGAATCTGGTGTGACTCTTCTTTCACAATCGGCGGCAGCCGGCGGGCCATCATACCGAAGGGCCCGTGCGGAACCATGGGTGGGGCTTCCACCAAAACCGGTTGCGACTTCATCCGCCAGAAGCCGCCGGCGCCATCAACACGATTGTGGTTGGAAACAAAAATAATCTCTTTGCCATCGGGCGACCAGGTTGGGCTGATTTCATGGTCGAATATGCCGTAGAAAACCCGCGGCAGTGTGCTGCGCGCCTCTGCCGTCAGCCGCTGCACTTCTTTCAACTCTGCTTTGGCAGGATCAAATTGCGCCACAAAGACATGAAAATGCCGGTTGAGCTGGGTAGAGACAAACATCACCCGCATGTCTCCACTCTTAAAAGCAGGCGACCAGCGCGGCTCCACGTTGACAGCGTCGGTTTTGGTGAGCTGTTTGCTCTTTTGGGTGGTGAGATCGAGCAGCCACAATTCAATCGCATCATGATCGTACTTCGAATAAATCACCCACTTACCGTCGGAGGAAACATCGGGCTGGTAGTCATATCCAGGGCCGCTCGTGAGTTGCTCAGCAGTCGTGGACCCGAGGCCCTGCCGCCAAAGCGAGCCTTGCATGGAAAAGATGACGCTCTGCGAATCGGGCATCCACGCCACGGAGCTGGGGCCGCTGGTCAACTGCGGCAGGTACATTTCACGGTAGTAGAGGCTGTAGGGCAGGTCAATTTGCTTCAACACCGGCAGCCGCTGCGCGGACATTGGTAAGACTGCAAGCGCAAAGAAAATCAGAATTCGCCCAAAGCGATACGATAAGTCGCTCTCCAAGAGCCGGAGACGCCAAAGCGGATACGCAAATGCACGCAACCCACAAATACAGTTCGTATGCATGCAACTGAAGATAGATTTATTTCTTACCAGAAAGAATTCCTCCTGCTGCTGGAAAAATTTCAATGCAAGATGGCTCTGAAGAGACACGATACAAATCGAAAACGGGTGAACGAAAAGAAGTATCGGGCTGCAGCATACTCTCTCCGGAACAGCGCACGCGCGTTCCCTGCCCCTGCGCTGCCCGCGCCTGCATGATTTGTATCAGTTCCTTGAAGCTGTCTTTCTTTGTGACCAGAAAATGCTCTTGCTGGGGAACGTTGCCGGCATCGTAGCTGGGAATCTCCCGGTTAAAATAAAATCCCAGCCCGTATTCAATTTCACGCGGCACTTGAAAGACCGCCACCGGCAGCTTACTGCCGGCCAAATACCTGGCCACGGGACGCGCCGACTGTGTAGCGTCAATCACCGGGGTTGCAGTCTTTAACAGAACACCGGTTGCAGCCACCGCAATAAACAAGGTGCTGGCAATCATCATCTGCCAGCCTCGCCAAAACCCCAGCGCAATCATGCCTGCCGCTAAAATCGCGGCCACCACCAGTGGCACTGTCAACATACTGACAGAAGGCATCTCGTGAGTTTGCAAAATGGCAGGCGCCAAAAGAACGAATGCTGCAACCCCAGCCACGCTAAGCGCATGAACAATCCATAAGGCATAATTCCGCGTCTTTACAGTGGATTGATGCGTGAAATACAAAACCGTCAACAGGACCCACGCAGGAATTGCAGGCAGAATGTAGCCGGGAAGCTTAGATTGCGATAGGGAAAAAAAGACGACTGGGACCACGGCCCAAATCGCCAGAAATTTTCCCAGATCATCGGCGGTGGCTTCGTCTTTCGCAACTGCACTCCTCCGAAAAAAATCCCGTGCTACCCTGACCCACGCCGCCAGTGCAAATACCGTCCAGGGAAGCAATCCCAGCAACAAGACGGGAAGGTAATACCAGAAAGGCTGCTCGTGATGATAGAGATTGGTTCCAAAGCGCGCCAGGTTCTGCCGCAAAATAAATTCCGAGAAGAACTGTGGATTCCTCAACTGCACCAGCACATACCACGGCATTGCTGTCAGAAGAAAGACCAGAATGCCGGGAATCCATAGCGTCTGTAGAACGAGACGCACATCCCAGCGCAACAGCGCAAAACAGATGATGATCAACCCCGCCAGCGCCGGCGCTATTGGTCCCTTGGCCAGCATGCCTGCGGCCGTAAAAAAATAAAACCCAAGCAGCCACTTTTTCTCTTGTGTTTGGAACCACGCCAGCCAGGCCAGCAATCCCATGGTGAAGCATGCGGCCAGCGGCATGTCGGTAGAACCGGCGCGGGCAAAGGCCAATAGCGCTGCACTGGAGCAGGCAATCAATACAACATGAAGCTGCGCGCCGGGGCGGAAGCGACGTATGAAGAGATGGAGAGCAGCAACCATCAACGAGGCAAGCAGGGCCACCGGAATACGTGCCGCCCAGTCGCTCACTCCCAAAGCGCGATAGCTGAGCATGGCACCCCAGTAATAAAGAACGGGCTTTTCCAGCCAGACCCGGCTATAGAGTGTGGGCGATACCCAGTCGTGGCGTGCAAGCATCTCGCGGGCGATCTGTGCGTAGCGGGGCTCATCAGCGCCCACCAGGCCAAAGGCAGCCAATCCATAAAAAAAGAAGAAGGCGCAGAATACGCCCACTACGACCCACTCGTGAAGCCGCGCTCTGCCTTGCGATGGGTTCATGAATGAGGCTGGGTTGAGGAAACCCGCGCGATGGCGCAACGCAGCTTGCCCAAGACGAATTCTTCCGCAGCCGGCAAAGGACCTTCCACCGAGCATCCACTGGCACATTCATGGCCACCGCCGCCGAGTTCATCGGCAACCGCCGCCACGTTGACCGCTCCCTTGCTGCGCAAGCTCACGCGAAACCTGCCGTTCTCCAGCTCGCGAAAAAATGCCGCGACCTCAATGCCCGCGTTGCCCAAGGCGTAATTCACCAGGCCTTCGCAATCTTCATCGGCGGCCTGGCAATTGGACATATCCTCGCGGGTCACGTGCATCCATGCCAGCACTCCATCCCGCTTCAGATTGCGCAGCGCCGCGCCCAGCAACAAGGTCTTGGAAATCGGATTGGAAAAATAAACCGCCTGCCCAACCCGCACGGGATCGGCGCCGGAGCGCACCAACTCCTCCGCCAGGGCAAAGGTGCGCTGATTGGTCCCGGCAAAACGGAATGATCCCGTGTCGGTCACGACTGCGGTGTAAAGGCAGGTTGCAATGTCGGGTGTAATCTTCACGCCGGCCTTACGCGCCAATTGAAAAATCATCTCGGCTGTGGCGCACGCGGAAGGATCAATCCAATTCAAGTTTGCGAACGGACGCCCGCTGGCATGGTGATCAATGTTGATAAGGAAGCGGCGCTCGAGCCCGCGTAGACGGGTGCGCTGCAGGCTGTCACATTCAAGAATAATGGCGGCTTCGCCGCGGCCGTTGATCTCCGAGGCCTGGATCACCGAATCGGCCCAAGGCAGGCGCCGGTAGAGCACCGGCACGCCATCGCTCAGGACGATCTGTGTCTGCTTGCCTAATGATTGCAGGATCTGCGAACAGGCCAGCACGGAACCGATGGCGTCGCCATCGGGACGGGCGTGGGAGGTCAGCACGAACGACTCGTGCTCATTGATCTTCTTGATGACCTCGCCCACCATTGGATTCTGCCCTCTACCTTTAAAAAACTTTATTTTAAAAACCCTTATTTTCTCTTCTTGATGCGCTGCAACAGTTTCTCGATCCGATCCTGGCGCGCCGTGGAAGTATCGAGCTGAAAGAAAAGCTCCGGTGCATGACGCAGCCCGAGCCGCTCTACCAGTTTGTGCCGGATGAAGCCTCGCGCCGCATTCAGCCCCTCAACGGTGTCGTCCGCTTCCTGCTCGGTCCCTTCCGCTTCCACAAACACACGCGCCGATTTGCCGTCGCTCGCAAGCAATACCTCGCTCACCGTGGCCAGGCCGATGCGCGGATCGCCCAGTTCGCCTTCAATCAAGGCTCCGATCTCGTCACGCAACGCGTCTGCCATGCGCTCGCGGCGATGCTGTACATTACGGTTCTGCATAAACTTGTTTGAAAGGGGGGACTAGTTTCCAATAGTTGTTTACAGGCTATTTTACTGGAGTCTTGGCCGCCAATGCCAAGAATTCACATTTAGAACGTGCTCAGGCTACTTCCTCTTTTGGCAAGCCCCAGATCACAGTTCCCAGTCTCGGATCATAAATACTCAACCCAAATATCTGTGATCTCCGCCCCGGTGGTGTTGGCAACGCGATGGGCTTCGCGCTCCACGTTCTGCATGAGGCCCTCCAGATAATCCCGCGAGCCGGAAATACTGACGACTGCTATAGTGGCCCGCTGCCATAAATCGGTCGCCTCCATCTCAGCTACGGAAACATTAAATTTCGCCCGCAGCCGGTCTTTCATGCTGCGCACCACCTGGCGCTTGTCTTTGAGCGAGTGCGCGCCTTCGATGCGGAGCTCGAGGGTGAGAGAGGCAATAGGCATCAGAACAACACTAGAAACGACTTCTGCGTATCTTCTGCAAATTGTCTCAACCGGATTGCGTGCTTGCGAAGCAGATCCGCGACCGTCCGGGTCGCACAATTTCCCGTTCGTATTAAGACAACTTTAGGTGGAAATCCCTGCAGCAAGGATCGCCTCTGAAATCCAACATCTTTAGTAACAATGATGAAACCATTTTTATGCGCGAAATCCCAGACGAGGTTGTCGTCAGCGGCTGATAAACCAACGAACCGTACGTGCGCCGATTCCGCAAAAAGATCTTCCAGTGCTTTTACAAGCTCATGGGAAAGATTTTGATCGAAGAGCAGTTTCACGCGGGAAGGTAAACAGTTTTGCGACCCGCATCAGCTGCAAAAGCCAGGGCCGCGCGGATATCTTCCCGCGTCAGGTCGGGAAAATCATGCAAAATTTCATCTTCAGACATGCCTGATGCTAAATAATCAAGAATGTCATACACGGAAATACGTAAGCCACGGATGCATGGCTGTCCACCCAGCTTGCCAGGCTCTATCGTGATGTACTTTCGGTAGTCCATACAGGCTAAATTAGCCCAGTCATAGGGCGTTTTCAATTAAAAACAACAGCACACTCTGGTACCGACCCCGCCCAGAAGGCCTACGCAATCGCTTCCGCCGACACGCGTTCGCTCATGAAGGCCTCAATAACGTCGCCTATTTTGATATCGCTGTAGTTGGCGATGCTTAAGCCGCACTCCATGCCGTTGCGGACCTCGGCCGCGTCGTCTTTGAAACGGCGCAGCGAGCCGACCTTGCCGGTAAAGATGACTACGTTATCGCGCAGCAGGCGGACCAGGGAATCGCGTTTGATGATGCCATCCTGCACGAAGCAGCCGGCTATGGTTCCCGCTTTGGGAACTTTGAAGGTATTGCGTACCTCGGCCCGGCCCAGGTAGGTTTCCTTGATGACAGGCTCGAGCAGCCCGGTCATGGCTTTCTTGATCTCGTCCTGCAGTTCGTAGATGATGGAGTGCAGGCGGATATCCACCTTTTCCTGGTCGGCCAACTCCTGCGCCTTGCGCTCGGGACGGACGTTAAAGCCGATGATGATGGCGTTCGATGCAGAAGCCAGCAACACGTCGGTTTCTGTGATGGCCCCGACGCCGGTGTGCAGGACCTTGATCTTGACCTTTTCATTGGAGAGTTTGGAGAGCGAGTCGGCCAACACTTCGACTGAACCCTGCACATCGCCTTTGAGGATGATGGGCAGCTCTTTCATGCCAGCGGTCTTCAACTGCTCCGCCAGGCCTTCCAGCGACAAACGTGAGGACTTGGCCAGCGTCGCCTCGCGCGCCTTGGCCTCGCGATATTGGGCAATCTGTTTGGCTTTGTCACGGTCAGCAACCACGCTGAGCTGGTCGCCTGCCTGCGGCAAGCCCTCGAGTCCCAGGACTTCTACCGGGGTTGAAGGCGGGGCCTGATCCACGGCATTGCCGCGATCATCGAACATGGCGCGCACCTTGCCGTAGGTGTTGCCCACAATGAAGGTATCGCCGTTGCGCAGGGTGCCGTTCTGCACCAGCACGGTGGCCACGGCGCCGCGTCCGCGGTCGAGCTTGGCTTCCAGCACTGCGCCGGTTGCCAGACGCTCGGGGGCAGCCTTCAGTTCACCCAAGTCAGCTACCAGGCAAATCATTTCCATCAGCAGATTCAGATTGGTCTTCTTCTTTGCGGAGACTTCGACGAAAACGGTCTTGCCTCCCCAATCTTCCGGCACCAGGCCACGATCGGCAAGTTGCTTCTTCGGACGCTCCGGCATCGCACCCGGTTTATCAATCTTGTTGATGGCAACAATGATGGGCACGTTAGCAGCGGCGGCGTGATCAATGGCTTCCACGGTCTGTGGCATGACACCGTCATCGGCTGCGACCACCAGTACGACGATATCCGTCACCTTGGCGCCGCGCGCACGCATGCGCGTAAAGGCTTCGTGACCTGGAGTATCGAGGAAGACGATCTCGCGTCCGAAGGCGGGCGAGTTGGTGTCCACAATTTTTACCTTGTAGGCCCCGATGTGCTGTGTAATGCCTCCCGCTTCACCGCCGGCAACATTCGTTTCGCGAATGGCATCGAGCAACGAAGTTTTGCCGTGATCAACGTGACCCATGATGGTGACCACAGGCGGACGGGCATGGCGGCGTCCGGCATCTTCATTCTTCTCTAGGCCAGCTTCCACCATCTGCTCGGCGTGCTGCTCAAAGCTGATAACGCTGGTATCGGCCCCGAACTGGCGTGACATCTCGCTTGCCAGCTCCGAATCCAAAGTCTGGTTGATGGAAGCAAACACACCGCGCGCCAGCAGGCGGGCGATAACGTCTTTAGGACGCACTTCCAGCTTTTCCGCCAGGTCCTTAACGCTGATGCCTTCGGTAATCGTGATCGAGCGGGTAATCGGCAGCGGCTCGTTGGAAACTGCGGCCATGGTAGGCGGCGGAACAAAGCCCTTCATCGGGCCTTCTTTTACACCGCGCGGAACATAGCGCTGTCCAGGACGGCGTGCAGCCCCGCCAGCGGGCCGGCGCGTGCCTTCCGGTGGTGGCGGCAGGGCAGCGCCTGCTCCAGGTCCGGGGCGCGCTCCCATAGGCCGCACTCCCGTCGGAGACATGCGCGTGGGATGCAAGCGGCGCTCTCCTGGACGCAAAGGCGGTTTAGCTCCCGGCATGGATGGCCGTTGCCGTTGGAATATTGGTTGGCCTGGCACCGGACGCCCAGGCGCAGAACGCTGTCCTATCGGCTGTCCCGGTTGCACGGTTGCGCGCGGTTGTACGGGCGCCAAGTATACCGGGCGCGGTCCCGTCTGCGGAGTAATCACGCGGCGGGGCGGTGGAACCGCTGCAGCCGGCTTATGCGCTGTAGGCGGAGCCGATGCAGCCGGAGCCGAAGTCACAGGCGGGCGCGGCACATTCGCTACAACCGGTGGCGCTACCGGCGCAGCCGCTTGCGGAGGAGGAGCAGGCGTAGCGGGTGGCACCGGCGGCCGTTCCGCTGACGGTCTTTCTATAACTGGAGCTACGAACTTCGGCGCGGGCGCTGGCGCAGGCTGCTCAACAGGTGCGGGCACAACGGCGGTGACAGGCTTGGCTGCCACTGGAACTACAGGCTTGGGAGGAACAGGAGGCGCCGGCTTCGCGACCGGCGGCGGTACGGAGATTTCTGTCGTGGCCTTTTTACTGATGGCCTTCAGCACGTCTCCGGGTTTGGAAATTTTAGAGAGATCAATCTTGGTCCTGATCTCATCGGCCACGCCGCCTTTGGATCTCGACTTCTCTGCAGCGGCCTTTTCCACTTCTCCCTGGAAGTGCTTGCGCACGCGTTCAACTTGATCAGCCTCAAGCGAGCTGGAGTGGCTCTTCTTGTCATCAACACCAATCGTTGGCAGATAGTCGAGGATCGCCTTGCTTTTGACTTCCAGTTCTCTGGCCAGATCGTTAATGCGAATTTTATCCATTCCGTCCTGTGTTACTTTCTTAGCGTCGTTGCTTCCTTGTAACTCTTCTTGCTCTACTGGCATTGTGGATCTCTCTCATCTCCGGCCCTTGCCGAGTAGATATGTAGTTTAGCTACGTCCCTAAAAACTCTTGCATTGCTGTCATCTCGCGGCCTTGACCGCGAGAGACCCCTTTAACACTTACTCTTCCGGCTTCTTTTCTTCTGCAGTGGCTTCCGCGTTGGCTGCGTCTGAGCCAGCTTCACCAGCATCGCTGGCCTGAGGCTCTTCTTCCTGGACTTGTTGAACTTGGCCTTCGGCTACCTCGGTTGCCTCTGCTGCCGGAGAATTCTCTACTTCAGCCGGGGCTGCTGTGGCCTCGACCGATTCTTCGCCGGCCGGTGCTGCCGCCTGTCCAGCCTCCAGGCTGGCAAAATAACTGTTGACCGCAAGGCTGATCTTTTCCACCGTCTTGGGTCCAATGCCGGGAATGGCTTCGAGTTGCTCCGGCGTCATATCGGCCAAAGACTCGACTGTGGTGATGCCGGCAGCCACCAGCTTTTCCACCAGGCCTTCTCCCAAATCTGGGACTTGCTCGATAGGCGTTTGTGGTGTGCTCACCAGCGAAGCCATCTGCAGCTCCACTTCCTGGCGCTTCTCTTCTTCGCTCTTGATATCAATCTTCCAACCCAGCAGCTTGGCGGCCAGGCGGACGTTTTGTCCCTTCTTGCCGATAGCGAGGGAGAGCTGACTGTCATCCACAATCACTTCGAGGTGCTTATCGCCGGAGTCGAGCACCGACACCCGGCTGACTTTCGCTGGCTGCAACGCCTTTTCCGCAAAGGTCACCGCATCTTCGTGGTACTCGATGATGTCAATTTTCTCGCCGCGCAGCTCGCGAATGATGGATTGCACCCGCATTCCCTTCATGCCCACGCATGCGCCCACTGAATCCACGTCTTTATCTTTCGACATGACCGCAATCTTGGTGCGCTCGCCGGCCTCGCGCGCGATGGCACGGATGACCACCGTGCCGTCGTAGATCTCCGGCACTTCCGTCTGGAACAGGTTCTGTACCAACTCTGGCGCGGCGCGGGAAACAATCAGCCCCGGCCCCTTGCTGGCTTTTTCTACCCGGGCGATGACTACACGCACGCGCTCGCCAACTGCAAACGACTCCAGTCGTGATTGCTCCTTGCGCGGCATGCGGGCCTCGGTCTTGCCCACTTCGAAAATCACGTCCGGACCTTCAATGCGCTTCACAGTGGCGGTCACCACCTGGCCGCTTTTGTCGTTGTATTCGTTGAAAACCGTGTCGCGCTCGGCTTCGCGTACTTTCTGGAAGATCACCTGCTTGGCAATCTGCGCAGAGATGCGCCCCAGGCCCGACGGGCTGGTGAGCGCGTGGCTGGCGCGATGAAAACGCACTTCGCCGCCTACCTCCACGTTAGGATCGCTCTTGCGCGCCTCTTCCAGGGTGACTTGCAGGTTCGCGTCCTCGACCTGCTCGGGCATCTCCACGACGCTCTTGACCGCATACACGTCAATGGCTCCGGTCTCTTTATCCAGTGCGCCGCGCAGAGTCTCCTGCGTCTTCAGATTTTTGCGCGTGGCCACAGCAATGGCATCTTCCACCGCGTTCACTACAATTTGCGGATCAATGCCCTTCTCGCGGCTCAACCCTTCGATTTGCTGATAAAGCAGACTTGCCATAAATCCCTGTCCTTACTGTGAAAAAACCCTTTTTAGCTGTTGATTCTCAACTCTTGGCTTTGTTTCTTAGCTCTTAGCCTTTAGCTCTTTACGCTTGAAATCGACAATCGTACTTCGTAAATCGTACTTCCTAAATCTCTGGCACCAGGTGGGCCCGTTCAATATTGGCAAACTCAATTTCCACGTGCTGTGCCGCGCCAATCTTCATTTTTTTCTGTTTGCTCTTACTCAACTGCGCCACATCAAGCGTTACCCGCCCGTTGGCAAAACTTTGCAGCCGCCCTTGAAAGTGCCGGTTGTTGTTTACCGGCTCCCGCGTCATCAACTTCACCAGGCTGCCGGTAAAACGCTCAAAATCTGCCGGCTTCTGCAGCTTGCGATCAAGTCCGGGAGAAGATACTTCCAGCGTATAGGTCCCGCCACCGACGGCATCTTCCACATCCAGGATCGTGCTCACCTCGCGGCTGAGGCTGGCGCAATCCTCGTGGGTCACCCCGCCGGGCTTGTCAATGATGATGCGCAACGTGCGGCTTTTGCCTCCACCGCGCAACTCCACCTCTACCAGCTCCAGCGCCAGCGACTCTGCCACCCGCTGCGCAACCTGTTCCACCTGCTCAATCCCTACTGCCATGTCTAGCTCTTAGCGCTGGGCCATAAGCTCCGAGCCAATGGCCTTTTGTGAATCATCTGACGCCCACCAGCTCTCAAGCCCGGTTGACGTCCCCTTGTATCTTTAAAAGTTGTAATCCTGACAAGGCGCTCTTACGCCGAAGGAAGCCCTATGCTGCATCAAGGCATTCCTGAAGGGCCTTTACTCAAAAGACTCTTTGACGGTATTGCCTTGAAGCGAAACAACTTAGCAACTTACGAAACGCCGTTTCGCCTCTAAGAAATTTTCTGCAATAAAAAATGGGCTCGCGCCCACTGGTTTCTTCCGCCAATCGGGTTTTCCCGGCGCCTCCGCACTGCACGCCGGGCGAGGCTACTGCACGTGTTTAATGATACGCCCCCGCGCGGCGTATCGCAAGGGAAGCAACCCATTAATTAATGATGAAAATTTGCCTAAAATGGGTTCCAGCAGTCTTTATGTTTTGTATCAGGCTTTTGCTTTGTATCAGGGCACGAGTTTAGAGGTGCGGAAAAACTCAATTCCAGTGGAGTCTTTCGGAGGGGCACAGCTTTAGCTGTGCCGTAAGCCCCTGCCGATGGCAATACCCGCCCAAAATGCCGGCGCGAGAGAAATCCTGAGCCCTTTTTTCTTTCTAAGGGTCTTGCCTTGAGAAAAGCCAGACTAGGGCGTCGTTTCGATTGCGAAAGACCCGTATTGACTGGTCGCCCTTCAAACCGCGCAACATCTCGAACATTCGCGAGAACCCGAATATCAAGTCGCTTCTTTCTACGACCAGCGCGCGGCGCGAGTTAGGGGAAAATATGCTCGTCTCAGCGAACTTTCGTACGTCATCCGTTTTGATGACGAGTTCGGTAACGCCGTTGAAATCCATGAGTTGAGAAAAGCTGGGGTCGAAGTCTTTGTCCTTGGCGAGCCGCTTCTGATGTCCCCATATATCATCCACGGTCAACACGCCGGAGGCAGTGCTCATAACGAGTCTTTGTTTCTTATCAATCTCATAGGAGGCTGGCATCGTTCCCTCCACTGTGTACAACGATCAACCCCGAATGCTGGGGCTGAGCTCAACAATTTGAGAGGTATAAAGTATAACCTCATTTCAAACTGCATATTCAGCGCCTCAGGTTGCAGTCACTTAATTTGATTTTTGCGCCTGCACGCTGATGAGGTTGGATAAAACATGAGATACAAACCTGCTGAGCCTTGGCCCGCCCGGACAGGGCCGATTTTCCGGTGCGCGTAGCTCCCGCCCCGTGATAACATTCGTGGGCTTTTAGTCAGGTTCTTCCCGGTGCAGAGACAACACCAAAAGGCACTGTTGAGGGCTGGCTAAAATTCGTTGGGGAGCAATCCAACGGGTACGGAGGTTCGTACCAGTAACGAAGTTCTATCGAGAGTGACCAGGGGCCTGTTCTTTTGCAGTAGAGCAGTCCCATGTGCTCTCTATCATGCGAAGAACAAATCACTTAGCTAAGGAGACTCTACACATGACTAAATCAATGCGAGCATTGTTGGTTGGCGCGGCCCTGACCGGGTTTGTTGCTGGCACAACCGCCTCTGCTGTGGCCCAGGACACCGGAGACAAAACCAGCAAGAGCGACACCGGTAAGAAAGCAACCAAAGTTAAGAAAGAAAAGCACTCTTGCGAAGGCAAAAACTCCTGCGCAGGCAAGGGCGGCTGTAAGAGTGGCGACAACGGCTGCAAAGGAAAGAATTCTTGCAAAGGCAAGGGCGGCTGTAATACCACTAAACACGGTTGTAAAACGGCAACCAAATAACTGGAACTCCAACGTAGGAGGGCCAGTAGCATGCCTGCTGGTCCTCCCACTCTTTAATCGAATCTCGACTTCATCTTTAAAATAATATTCTTTATGCCTGCGAACAGATTTAACGGCCAAACGGACTACGGCGTTGGCATTGGCCTTCGCATTCCGCACTACCAGCATATCTTCGAGAAAAAACCGGTTGTAGACTGGTTCGAAATCATCTCTGAAAATTTCATGGTGGATGGCGGGCGCCCCCTGCAGGTGCTCGACCAGATTCTCGAGCAATATCGCGTTGTGCAGCATGGGGTCTCCATGTACTTCGGCTCGGCCGAGCCGCTGAACCGTGAGCACCTTGCGCGGCTCAAAACTCTGGTCAAGCGCACAAAAACCCCATGGCTCAGCGATCACCTGTGTTGGGGAAGCGTGGACGGGCGCTACTCGCACGACCTTCTTCCCATGCCCTACACATTTGAGGCCGCCAAGAGAACTGCACAAAAAATCCGCGAGGTGCGCGATTTTGTTGAAGTGCCTGTCGTCGTCGAGAACGTGAGCAGTTATGCCGAATTTCACGCCTCGGAGATGACCGAGTGGGAATTTCTCAACGAGGTCGTGGAAGGCGCCGATTGCGGCATTCTGCTCGATGTAAACAATATCTACGTGTCATCGCAGAACCACAGCTTCAATCCTTTTGAATATGTAAACAGTGTTCCGCATGAGCGGGTGGCGCAAATCCACATCGCCGGGCACTCCAAATACAGGAAGTACATTCTCGATACCCACGATCATGCGGTGATTGATCCGGTATGGCAACTCTACGCCCGGGCCATTGAACTCACCGGTCCGACGGCAACTCTGCTTGAGTGGGATGATCGCATCCCCTCGTTCGACGAAGTCCACAATGAGGCCCTGAAGGCCATGCGGTACGTTCCGGCAGCGAAAGAGCAGGTGGCATCATGAACCTCGCGGAACTTCAGCGCGCCTTCTTCGATGTGACTCGCCAACCTCTTACTCCGTCAGAAAACATGCGTCCTCGTACGACGGATGGAAAATCCATAAAAGAGATTGCCGAATCCATCATCAAACCCAACGACCGCCTGACCTCATTTGAACGGCTGGAGATTTACAACCGCCAGTATTGGTTCCGCATTCTGTCGGCGCTCGCTGAAGATTTTCCCGGACTGCGCGCTATCATCGGCGAGAAGCAATTTGAAAAGATGTCGGTCGCTTACCTGGTGGATTGCCCCTCGGAATCTTTTAGCCTGCGCAACCTTGGGGCCCGGCTGGAAGCATGGCTGATGCAGCGTCTTGAGTTCGCTCCCAAGGTAGAGCGTATCGCTATAGACATGGTGCGGCTGGAGTGGGCCGATGTCGCGGCCTTTGATGACCCCGAATTACCGCAACTCAAACCAGAGGACCTTGGCAAAATGGGCGAGGACCCGGTCTTCCAACAGCAGCCCCATCTGCACCTGCTGGACCTGGCCTATCCCGTGGACGAACTATTGCTGAGCATTCGTCACAACGACCACCAGGAAGCTGACGTTGCCAGCAACGCCGTAACCGAGCGTACCCGGCGCTCACGGGTTAAGCGCTCTTCGCTGCCTAAGCCGGAAAAAGTGCATCTCGCCGTTTATCGCAACGATAATTCCGTCTACTTCAAACGGCTGGAGCCCGACGCTTTTGCCCTGGTGCGCGCTCTCCGCGAAGGCAAGCCCCTCTCGCAAGCCATTGAGGCCTCGGTCAACTGGTCGAGCCGGAGCGTGGAACACGTCAGCGAACAACTGCATGACTGGTTCGCCAACTGGTCATCCCTGGGATGGTTTGCCAAGCAGCCATGAAGGCAATAAAACTATTAGAACGCAAGCTATGAAATCACTTCTCAAGTTCATTGATATGCTCTATTCCTGGTTCCTGCGGCTGGCCAACCTCGGCCAGCATCCCTTCCTGCTTGCGGTCCGTCTTTATTTCGGATGGCAATTCTTCCAGACCGGAATGGGGAAGCTTGCCGACATACAAAAAGTCGTGGAATACTTCACCAGCTTGAACATTCCCGCGCCGGCGCTGAACGCCCATTTCATTGCCTGGCTGGAAACTGTTGGCGGCATCATGCTGATGCTCGGGTTGGCTTCGCGCCTGATGGCAATACCTATGGCGGTTGATATGATCGTGGCTTACGTCGTCGCCGACAACGAAGCGCTGCACTCCATCTTTTCTGAACCGGATAAATTCACCGGGGCTGCCCCTTACAACTTTCTGTTTATCTTTCTGCTGATCCTTTTCTTTGGTCCCGGGTTTTTCTCACTCGATACCCTCATCCGCTGGCTCTGGAAAAAAATCCTGCACGAACCCGCGCCGGCGCCAATCCCGGGTTAACGATAAAATAAAACATGTATGCCTTGGCCTGTGTCGCGAACGTTGCCAGACCGCAACATACTTCTTTTGCTCGTTCTCATGACCGCGCCGTTTCTCATGTCTTCGCAAGCCCAGCAACCTGATTTTCAACACGTGGTCATGTCCGTCCCCGGCGGAAAAATCGAAATCACCCTGCCCGATGAACAAATGAAGCTTTCCCGCCAGGAGCTGCTCGATTGGGTCAAATCGGCCGCGGACGCGGTTTCGCACTACTATGGGCGTTTTCCCGTCCCGCGTCTTACGCTGCAGATTCACGCGGGCAGTGGCTCCGGCGTCCGGCATGGGGTCACGTACGCGCGCGACGGCGGTTCGATCCGCATCACCGTGGGCGACCAGGCCGAAGTCGCCGACCTGAAAGATGACTGGATGCTGACCCACGAGATGATCCACCTGGCTTTTCCCTCGATGGAGGAAAATCACCACTGGATTGAAGAAGGAATCTCGACGTATGTCGAGCCGGTTGCGCGGGCGCAGGTGGGCGGGCTTCCCGTGACCGAAGTATGGAAACAATCTATCCAGGACATGCCCAAGGGCCAGCCCCAATCCGGCGACGAAGGGCTGGATAACACGCCCACCTGGGGACGCACTTACTGGGGCGGAGCCATGTTCTGCCTGCTCGCAGATGTGCAGATTCGCGAGCGCACACAGAATCGCAAGGGACTGCAGGATGCCCTGCGCGCCATCCTGAATCATGGCGGCGACATCACCCAGGATTGGGAAATCGAAAAGGCCCTGGCCATCGGAGACCAGGCCACCGGAACCGATGTACTGCACAAACTGTACGAAAAAATGCGCGGCCAGCCGTCGCCGGTTGATCTTACTCAGCTATGGCAAAAACTCGGCGTTGCAATCAATGCCGACGGCACGGTCCGATTCGACGACAAAGCTTCGGAAGCTGACATCCGCCGGGCCATCACTTCGCCTGAAACCGTGACATCCCCCAAGAAGCACCATTAAGAGTTTTCGCAAACGCCTTAAAGCTGCCATTTATCTTTTAGTAATCTTCCGATTCTCTGTTTCGGATCGCCTCGTCCCCCACTTGCACAGGTAGTGTCTTTGGATCTAAACCATTGATATTAAATTTCTTACGGGAGGTTAAACGACCACTTGCTCAACGCATAAGTAGTAATCAGAGTGTCAACAATCAATAAGCTCTGTGACGGCGCGAAATACTTATCGGGGAACTGGAGGAATCCTGGTTAAGGCAGCAAGTTTTCAAAGAGCCATGGGGAGGGCCCCGCATCCTGGGATGCCAGATACACTTTCCAGGACGATCATAGTCTGTGCTTGCTCAGAAGTCAGCGTTTTGATACCACAATGGGGCCATGATGGGACCACGCGTTGGTGCCCAGGGGCTGCGGAGGTTGAGCAGAGCCTAAAAATTTTCGGCACAATAGGGATTCCTCCGCTCCGCGTCGGAATGACACGAAACCAAGTTTTTCTCAAACCGCCGAGGTTGAGTCACGCCAGCCCCTTAACCCCCTGAGGTTGAAGTCTCAGACCTCCAAGGTTCGAATGCTACAATAAAAGGTTACCTGCCCGCCGCGAGACCAAATTTATGATTAATTTTCCTGTACCCGAGGCCCTGACCTTTGACGACGTATTACTTCTTCCTGCCCGTTCCGAGGTGGTGCCGGCCAACGCCGAAACCCGCACCCGGCTCTCGCGCAACATCACGCTGAATATTCCGCTCATCAGCGCTGCCATGGATACGGTCACCGAGTCGCGCCTGGCCATCGCCATGGCCCAGCAGGGCGGCTTGGGCATCATTCACCGCAATTTTTCCATCGAGCAGCAGGCCAGCGAGGTAGACAAAGTAAAGCGCTCGGAGAGCGGCATGATTGTTGACCCGGTCACTATGTCGCCCGACGCTAAAATCTCCGACGCCCTCGAGGTCATGCGCAAATACAAAATCTCGGGCGTGCCCATTACCAAGAACAAGAAACTGGTCGGCATCCTCACCAACCGCGATCTGCGCTTTGAGACCCGTACCGATATCCCTATCAGCAAGGTCATGACCAAAAAGGACCTCATCACCGTCCCCGTGGGCACGACCCTGGAAGAGGCAGAAAAGATCCTGCATCACCACCGCGTGGAAAAACTCCTGGTAGTGGATGACAAGTACACGCTCAAAGGCCTGATCACGGTCAAAGACATCCAGAAGAAACTCAAATACCCTGACGCCGCCAAAGACAGCCAGGGACGCCTTCGCGTGGGCGCCGCCGTCGGCGCTACCGGTGACTTCCTGGAACGCGCGCAGGAAATGATCAAAACTAAAGTGGACGTGCTCGCCATTGACAGCGCCCACGGCCACTCCGAGCGTGTGATCGAAGCGGTGAAGGCAATCAAGTCGAAGTTTCCCGAGGTTGATCTGCTCGCCGGCAACGTAGCCACCTTCGATGGCGCCTGCGAGCTGGTGCGCAGCGGCGCGGACGCCATCAAAGTCGGCGTCGGTCCAGGCTCCATCTGCACCACGCGCATCGTTACCGGCGCGGGCGTGCCGCAGATCACAGCGATTGCCGAGGCGGCACGCGCCTGCCGCGAAGCCGGCATCCCGGTGATTGCCGATGGTGGCATCAAGTACTCGGGCGACGTCACCAAGGCCATTGCCGCCGGCGCGAGCGTGGTCATGATCGGCTCGCTCTTTGCCGGCACAGAAGAATCTCCGGGTGAGACCATCCTGTATCAGGGGCGGTCGTTTAAAGCTTACCGCGGCATGGGATCGCTCTCAGCCATGGCCTCAGGATCGAGCGAACGCTATATGCAGAGCGCCGAGCCCGACTCTTCGGCTGCCCTCAGCGTCGAATCCGAAGATGGCAACCGCCTGGGCAAAATGGTTCCGGAAGGAATCGAGGGCCGGGTGCCTTATCGCGGCACTGTGGCCGCCATGGTCTACCAGCTCGTTGGCGGATTGCGCTCAGGTATGGGCTACTGTGGCTGCGCCAACCTGGAAGAGCTGCAGAAGAAGGCGCGTTTCGTGCGCATCTCCAACGCCGGGCTGCGCGAAAGCCACGTGCACGATGTGGTGATCACTCGCGAAGCGCCAAATTACAGGCTTGAGTAATTTACGATTTTCGATTTACGATTTGTAATTTAAGAAGTACGATTTTAAGAAATACGGTTTTGATTCTGAAATCGTAAATCACACATCGTAAATCATAAATTTTGAACTCTACCACGCAAAAATTCTTCCGTTACTGGCTCCCTGCACTTCTTTGGATGCCGCTGGTTCTTATCGCATCGAGCGACCCCTTTTCTGCCGAGCATACCGGCAGAGTTCTGAAGGTCTTTTTCGGATGGATGCCGCCGCCCTCCTTCGACCTCATGCATTTTATGGTGCGCAAGCTGGCGCATCTGACCGAATACGGCATTCTGGGTTTTCTTTTCTTCCGCGCCTGGCGGGGAGCGCACTCCGGCTGGCGCATGATATGGGCGCGCCGTGCCTTTGCATTTTGTCTGGCCGTCGCCGCCATTGACGAGTTCCATCAGACCTTTGTGCCTTCGCGCACCGGCAGCCCGCGCGACGTTGCGATTGACGCAACCGGGGTGCTGATTGCGCTTCTAATTATCCACTTGCGGGTTCGGCAAAGAGGTGGCGATGCAACGGTCGAAACCAGCTCTGGCATTGCACAGACGTTAGATTAATCGGCGTTGACAAACTTTTTCCCTCGCAGCAACAGCATTGCGGCCGCCACGATTGCGAGCCCACCCGAAAGATAAAAAGGCAGGGCTGCGCCAAAATGCTTCCACAGCTCTCCGGTCAAAAGGCTCGCCAGAAGCGTGGCGATGCTGGTTACAAAGAAGAAAATCCCCAGCGCCCGGCCGCGTGCCTCCGGGGCAATGGTCTCGACCACCAGCGCCCGCAGCACCGGATCAGTAAGCGAGTAATAAACGCCATAACCAGTCATCGCGGCCCAAATCGCGGCCCGTGAAGGCGCCGCGGCAAAGGTGAGATAGACGGCGGCAAACACCAGGTAGCCAACCGCCGCAACCACGGGCTTGGAAACTTTGTCGCTGATCTTGCCCGCCGGCCAGGCCACCAGGGTGTACACAAAATTAAAGGCCAGCCCGAGCAGCGGTGCGTACGCGACCGGTATCCCAATATTCTGCGCGCGCAAAATCAGGAACATATCGCTCGAGTTTCCCAGGGAAAACAACGTCACCGCCGCCAACACGTAATAAAAACTGACCGGCAATACGACGGATTGCGACTCCGGTTGTGGCATCAATTGTGAGTTGGATACCTGTGTGGCCTTCTTCTCTGCAGAATCGGCCTTTGCATACGTAGCACCGCTCGCCTCGGCTGTGCGTCCGGTGCGGGTCTCGCGCGCAAACAAGGCTACGACGGCAATGGTCAGGAAACCTGGTATGGCGGCAATCCAGAAAACCTTGCGCATGCTGCTGTGCAGCAGGTCCAGCATCAGCACCGCCACCAGCGGACCAAGAATCGCTCCCGCCGAATCCATGGCCTGCAGCAGACCGAAGGCGGCACCCATTCTTCCCTTTTCCGTGGATTCGGCCAGCATCACGTCACGGGGCGCTCCGCGAAGGCCCTTGGCGGCGCGATCGGCAAAGCGGATAATCAACACCTGCCACCACGAGGTAGCAATGGCCAGCACCGGTTTAACGACGTTTGCTATGGTGTAACCCAAAACCACCAGCGGCTTGCGGCGGGGAAGGCGGTCAGTGAGGCGTCCGGAGAAAAGTTTGATAAAAGAAGCAGAGCTCTCGGCAAGCCCTTCAATCAATCCCAACTGCACCGGCCCGGCGCCGAGGGTTAAGAGAAACGCCGGCAGGATCCAGTAGGCCATTTCGCTGGCTGTGTCATTCAGGAGCGAAGTGATGCCCAGAACATAAACGTTGCGGGTTGTGGCCGCTTGCTGGGAGGTTTCTGTCTGCATTGGTGTACCTTAAATTATCAAAAGAGGCCGGGCTAAAGCCCAAACTTACGGACCTATCCCCCCGGCCTAAAGGCCGGGGCTCCCACCGTGCGCCGCAAGCGGCGCAATAGACTCGTGCCCTGATACATGTCTCGATTCGGACAGCGAGCTCGATTGTGAAACAACACTAACAGTATCGCAGCAGTCGCACGCAAAAGAAAAACGCACCCAACTTCAATCTGGGTGCGTTTGTCGTCAATCTCTAGATGCAGAGACGTAGCAAGCTACGTCTCTACCAGAAAATTTTCTTGATCGGCGTTCATCCGGGTTAATCCGCAGCGAAGCTACTTTTCTTCTTTCTCTTTTTTCTCAGAGTCGCCAGCCGGTTCGCCTTCTGCGGCGCTCTGCTCGTCCATGGCCTTCTTGGCTTCTTCGGCCTTCTTGGCGCGGACTTCGGCGCGTTTTTCGCGCTTTTCCTGCTGGATCTTCTCTGAGCCCAGCAGCTCAATGAAAGCCGTCTCGCCGCCATCGCCCCGGCGAAAGCCCTTGCGGATAATCCTGAGATATCCGCCTTCGCGGTCGCCGAAGCGCGGTGCAACCGTGTCAAAGAGCCTGTCTACCGCTTCGCTGGTCATGAGATAGGCGGCAGCCAGCCGGCGTGCAGCCAGGTCGCCGCGCTTGCCCAGCGTGATCATCTTCTCCACGTGGGGACGCATGGCTTTGGCTTTGGTGACGGTGGTTTCAATCCGCTCCTGGAGCATCAGTGAGGTCACCAGGTTGCGCAGCAGCGCGCGGCGGTGGCTGGTGTTGCGGCCTAATTTCCATCCTGCTTTGAGATGACGCATGTTCTTTTCCTAATCTCTAAAATCTTCGCGGTAAATTTGGCACTCAGCATTCGGCGCTTGGGCTGAATGCTGAGTGCTGAGTGCTCGCTTACTCTTCATCCCCGATTACTGCCGGAGCGGCCAACTGGGCGGCTGGATTGGGGACTGCATTGCCGTTCTCATCAATCCTCATACCCAGACTCAGGCCCATGTTCGACAGAATTTCCTTGATCTCGTTCAGGGACTTGCGGCCGAAGTTCTTGGTCTTCAGCATTTCGTTTTCTGTCTTCTGCACCAGCTCGCCGATGGTCTGGATATTGGCGTTCTTGAGGCAGTTGTAGCTGCGCACAGAAAGCTCAAGCTCCTCGACCGAGCGGTTCAGATTTTCGTTGCGAATTTCAGGCTTGCGGTCTTCACCGGCGGCGGCGGCTTCAAGTTCTTCCTCAAAGTTGATGAAGATATTCATGTGGTCTTTGAGGAGCTTGGCAGCGAGGCCAATGGCGTCCACGGCCTTAACTGATCCGTTGGTCCAGACTTCAAGCGTGAGCTTGTCGTAATCGGTGATCTGCCCCAGGCGAGCGGCTTCCACCGTGTAGTTGCACTTGCGCACCGGCGAGTGCACGGAATCAATGGGAATAAATCCGATTCCCAGGTCCTCTTCGAAATTCTTGTCGGCGGAAACATAACCGCGTCCCCGCTTGAGGCGCATTTCCATCTCGATGCGTCCGCCTTCGCTGACGGTGGCGACGTACATATCTTTGTCGAGGATTTCGACATCGCCATCCGCCTCGATCATGCCGCTGGTCACGACTCCAGGCTGGTCCACCTTGAGATAGATTGCCTTCGGTCCTTCGCCGTTCAGCTTGAAGGGAATCTGCTTCAAGTTGAGGATGATATCGGTCGCATCCTCGACCACGCCGGGAATGGATTGAAATTCATGCAGCACGCCTTCAATCTTGACCGCGGTCACGGCTGCGCCCTCAATCGAGGAAAGCAGCACGCGGCGCAGCGCGTTGCCGATGGTGGTGCCAAATCCGCGCTCAAAGGGCTGGGCCCAGAAGCGTCCGTATTTGTCGGTTAGACTGTCGGTATCCACCGAAAGTCTCTTGGGTTTCTGAAAACCTTTCCAAAGCATTACCTTCTCCATGTTTCATAGTCTCGGCCATTCTGCACCAGATGCCATCTCGCCAGGCCCAGGCAAGTGGTAAAAGCATCCATGCTGTTCTGGCCCGAAACCGGGCCTTACCTGTTCCGGAGCAAGCTCCGGAACAAAATCTGTGTGTCTTACTTCGAATACAATTCCACAATCAACTGTTCGTTGATGGGAATGTTGATATCTTCGCGCTTGGGCAGAGCCAGCATGCGTCCCTTGAAGTTGTCGCGGTCGACTTCGAGCCATCCTGGCGCCGGCTGATGGCTGGTGAACTCTTTCGCCTGTTCCAGCAGTACCAGCTTGCGGCTGTTCTCGCGCACCGTGACCTCTTCGCCCGGACTGACCTGGAAGGAAGGAATATTCACTTTTCTTCCGTTCACAGCGATGTGCCCGTGGCGCACCAATTGGCGCGCCTGGCGGCGTGAGAGGGCAAAACCCAGGCGCTGCACCACGGTATCCAGACGGCGCTCGAGCTGCTGCAGCAGGGCTTCGCCGGTCACGCCTTTGGTACGTGCGGCCTTTTCAAAATAATTGCGGAACTGTTTTTCCAGCGTGAAGTACATGCGCTTGGCCTTCTGCTTTTCACGCAGTTGCAAGCCGTAACCTACAACCTTGGCTTTGCGGTCTTTACCGTGCTGGCCGGGGGCAAAGTTGCGCTTTTCGACCGGGCACTTCTCGCTGAAGCACTTGGGACCTTTGAGGAATAATTTCATGCCTTCGCGTCGGCAAAGGCGGCATACTGGACCGGTATAACGAGCCATTTTTTCTCCTGTTTCGGGTTATAGATCGGTTTACAGGATGGCATCCCTTCTTCCCGATCAAAACATTTTGTAATTGCAGAATTGCGTAATTGAGTAATTTTTTTAGATGTTCGGTTGCTCAATCCGTCAATTCTTTCTAATCATTGCCAAATTCTTATACGCGACGTCTTTTTGGCGGCCGGCATCCGTTGTGCGGGATGGGCGTGACATCGCGGATCGTACGCACATCGAGTCCTGCAGCTCCCAAAGCGCGGATGGCAGATTCGCGCCCCGAACCGGGGCCACTGACGCGCACGTCAACGCTGCGCATGCCGTGGTCGCGGGCCAGGTTGGCGGCATTCATCGCCGCCTGTTGCGCCGCAAATGGAGTGCCTTTACGCGATCCGCGGAAGCCGAGCGAACCCGAGCTCTTCCAGGAAATCACGCGACCTTCACCATCGGTGATGGTCACCAGGGTGTTATTGAACGAGGCCTGGACGTAAACAATCCCGTGAGGAACGTGCTTGCGCTCCTTCTTCTTGAACTGCTTTTTCTTGCCCTTCTTCTCCGGTGCGGCCGCGCCGGCCGTTGCTGCTGCTGGTTTTGCCATGTGTCAATATCCTGAAAAACTTAAATTCTTTGTATTAGCTTTTTATTATGTTTTCGCTGCCGTCTTCTTCTTGTTGGCCACGGTCCCCTTGCGTGGGCCTTTGCGGGTACGCGCGTTGGTGTGCGTGCGCTGGCCGCGGACCGGCAGGTTGCGGCGGTGCCGCCCCCCACGATACGAGTTGATTTCCATGAGCCGCTTGATATTCATCGAGATTTCTTTGCGCAGGTCGCCTTCGACCGCGCCCTCGGCTTCAATGGTCTGACGGATGCGGTTGACCTCGTCCTCGTTCAAATCCTGCACCTTCTTGACGGGCTCAACTTTGGCCGTGGCCAGAATGCGCTCCGACCGCGGGATTCCGATCCCGTAAATGTAAGTCAGCGCGATGCGTACATGTTTGTTGCGCGGAAGATCCACGCCTGCTATGCGGGCCATAATTACCTCTTATCCTTGCCGTTGTTTGTGCTTTGAGTTCTCGCAGATCACCCGCACCACCCCGCGGCGGTGGATGATCTTGCACTTATCACAAATCTTTTTGACCGAAGCTCGTACCTTCATAATTCCGTTTCCAATTCTAAAGCTTTTGATTTTTGCTGTGATCCGAAGCTCGCAGCTTTATTTATAGCGATACACAATCCGTCCCCGGCTCAGGTCGTAGGGCGAAAGCTCCACGGCAACCTTGTCACCCGGAAGGATGCGTATAAAATTTTTGCGCATGCGTCCGGAAACATGTGCCAACACCTGGTGTTTGTTGGTATCCAGCTCCACCCGGAACATAGCGTTCGGCAGCGGCTCCAGGACCGTTGCCATCACTTCAATCGCGTCTTCTTTGCTCAATAGTTTCTAGCCTTACTTTTAGATTCTCGACTGTGCCGGAATCTTTAGTTTTTGTGAATCTATGCCGTCAAAATCAGCGGGCCATTCTTGGTGACCGCCACACTGTGCTCAAAATGGGCGCTATAGCTGCCGTCTTCGGTAACCACCGTCCAGTGATTGGGCAGCGTTTTTGTGCCCGACTTGCCGATGTTCACCATCGGCTCAATCGCCAGCACCATGCCTTCCAGCAGGGTCTGGCCGTGTCCTTTGCGGCCGTAGTTCGGGACCTGCGGTTCTTCATGCAGGCGCTTGCCGATTCCGTGCCCCACCAGGTCGCGCACCACGCTGAACCCGTTGGCCTCTACAAACTGCTGCACGGCGGCCCCAATGTGCCCGACCGTATTCCCAATGCGCACGGTTTCAATGGCCTGGCGCAGGGACTCGCGGGTTACATCCAACAGTTTCTGCAACTCCGGCTTGATTTCACCCACGGCGACTGTGATTGCCGAGTCGGTGTAATAGCCATCGAGCACCACGCCGCAATCAACTGAAATCACGTCTCCCGCCTTAAGAATGCAATCTTCCGACGGGATGCCGTGCACCACTTCGTTGTTCACCGAAGTGCACAACACGCACGGATAATTCTGGTATCCCTTGAACGCTGACTTTGCGCCCAGTTCCTGGATCTTTTTTTCCGCGGCGCGTTCCAGGTCCATCGTGCTTGCGCCGGGTGCGACCAAGGTGCTCACATGATCCAGCACCTGCCGCAGGATGTGCCCGCTACGGCCCATCTTCTCCAACTCCGCAGGTGACTTACAAACGATCATGCTCGATGGCCCGAAATAACGCGGCCGTCACCTCTTCTACGCTGCGATCCCCGTCAATTTCATGCAAACGGCCGCTCTGACGGTAATATGGCACCAGAGAAAGCGTCTGGCTTTCATATTCCTTCAGACGTTTCGAAATGACGTCTTCCGAATCATCTTTGCGGGTCACGAGCTTGCTCCCGCAAATATCGCATGTATCTGGAACACGCGCAGGTTGGAAGTAAATATTGTAAATCGTTCCGTCGACAGGACATGTACGACGCCCAGTCAGGCGCCGCCATAGTTGATTATACTCAACCACAATACTCACTACAACCAACGGCGGCCACGGCTGATCTGATTCGGCAACTCTTCTTGCTAAAAAATCATCCAGCCACTTCGCCTGGGCCACGGTGCGCGGAAATCCATCGAGAATACAGCCGCGAACACAATCTTTTTCCGCCAGGCGCGCTGCCACCATGCTGCAAACCAATTCGTCGGGCACCAGCTCGCCCCGGTCCATTATGGCAGCAGCTTGCTTGCCCAACTCGGTGCCGCGCGCACGATTTTCCCGCAGCAGGTCACCGGTAGAAATCTGTGGGATGCCGTAGCGCGCCACCAGCGCTTTGGCTTGTGTGCCCTTGCCCGCCCCCGGAGGCCCCAACAGGATCACCGGACCAATATTGCGGGTCTTCAAATCCAGAACGTCCGTCGCTTTTGCATCGCCTTGAGTCTCTGCGGCCATTACCACAGCTTGCGCCCCTTGATGCGCGTGCGCGAAAAGCCTTCGTAATGGCGCATGATCAACTGCGACTCGATCTGGTTCACCGTATCCATGGCCACACCCACCACGATCAGCAGCGACGTGCCTCCGAAGTAAAAGTTCACGTTCAATCCGTTGAGAACAAACGAAGGCCAGCGTTCAAAGAAGCTACCTATAAACGGTAAGTGCTGCAGGTGGATACCGCTGATCATCCACGTCGGAATCATCGAGATCACGATCAGGTACAGGGCGCCCACCAGGGTGATGCGCGTCAGGATATCGTTGATGTAATCGGCGGTGCGCTTGCCTGGCCGGATTCCCGGTATGAAGCCGCCGTATTTGCGCATATTGTCGGCAACATCTGTGGGGTTAAAGACGATGGAAACGTAAAAATACGCGAAGAAAACAATACCCAGCGAATAGAGCAGCACGTAGACCGGCTCGCTCGGGTGCAGGGCATCCAATACGGGCTTGAAATATCGGCTGTTTTGCAGATACTGCCCGAAGACCATCGCCGGGAAAGTCAGAATCGAGGAGGCAAAGATCACAGGCATAACTCCGCCAGCGTTCACGCGTAAGGGCAGATGCTGATACTGGCCGCCAACCACTTTGCGTCCCACGACCCGCCGTGCGTATTGCACCGTGATGCGCCGTTCACTGCGTTCCACATAAACAATGAAGGCAACCACCGCAACCATGAGAATAACCAGTCCGGCCACCGCAAGCGGAGTAAAGCTGCCACCCCACGCTCCGGTCTTGATTTTGTCCCACAACTCAGCAATGCCGCGTGGCAAGCCGGCCACGATGCCGGCAAAAATCAGCAGAGACATGCCGTTACCCACGCCGCGCTCGGTAATCTGCTCGCCCAACCACATGATGAACACCGAGCCCGCGGTCAAGGTCAGCATGGCCATAAGCAGGAAGCCCGTACCGGGATTGATCACCAGTTGCACATCACCGGTGCTTCTGCGCATCAGTTCCCAGGCAATTCCCAGCGACTGCAGCGCCGAGAGCACAACCGTGAGATAACGCGTCCACTGTGTGATTTTTTTGCGGCCCAGCTCGCCTTCCTTCTGCAGCTTGGCCAAGGGCTCATACACCACCGTCAGCAACTGAAGAATGATGGAAGCGGTAATGTAGGGCATGATGCCCAGGGCAAAAATCGTCAAGCGGCGCATGTTGCCGCCGCTGAACAGGTCTACGAAGCCCAGCAATCCGCCGCGGCTCTGTTCAAAGATCTGCTGTAGAGCGTCAGCATTGATGCCAGGCGTGGGGATATGCCCGCCCAACCGATAAACTGCCAGCATGGCCAGTGTGAACAGCACACGCTTGCGCAGGTCAGGGACGCGGAAGATATTGGCCAGCTTCTCGAACATTTACTGCAAAACCTCAACTTTGCCGCCGGCTTTGGTGATCTTTTCCTGCGCCGACTTGGAAAACTTGTGGGCATGCACGGTGATGGCGCCTTTTAATTCGCCATCCCCCAGGATTTTGATGCGGTCGTTCTTTCCCGCGAGGCGCGCCTTGTGCAGCACTTCGGGGGTAATGGTCTTCTCGCCCAACTCCACCAGACGGTCCAGATTCACCACCGCGAATTCCTTGCGGAAGATATTGGTGAAGCCGCGTTTGGGCAGGCGGCGATGCAAAGGCATCTGTCCACCTTCAAAGCCCCGGATCATGCGCGAGCCCGAGCGTGAACGTTGTCCTTTATGGCCGCGCGTGGAGGTCTTGCCCATACCGCTGCCCATACCCCGGCCAACGCGCTTGCGATTTGCAGTGGCCCCCTTGGGAGGCCGTAATGTCGAAAGGTTCATAATGCAATCTCTATTCTATTGTAGAGAGGCAGCCTGCTGCTTCTCTACACAACAAAATCTTTTAGGCAACAATCTTGACCAGATGGGGCACCTTCTGCACCATGCCGCGGATCGAGGGTGAATCCTCGCGCTCCACGACCTGGTTGAGCTTGGTAAAGCCCAGGCCCTTGATCACCTTCTTATGCTTCACCGGCGTAGCGATGGCCGAGCGGAACCACTGAATCTTGATCTTGCCCGCGGTTTGTTTTGATGCCGGTTTCGTCTTGGCAGCCGTCATGGTTTAGAGCTCCTCTACCGTCTTGCCCCGCAATGCAGCAACTTCTTTCCTGTCGCGCAACTGCAGCAGCGCGTCAAAGGTCGCTTTGATCACGTTGTGTGGGTTCGCCGTGCCAATGGATTTGGTCAGCACATTCTGTACTCCGACCGCAGTCATCACAGCGCGTACGGCTTTACCCGCGATGACGCCGGTCCCTTCCGGGGCCGGCTTGAGCAGCACCATGCCGGAGCCAAAGCGCCCCAGAACGGTATGCGGAATACTGGTTTGCGTCAGGTTCACTCTCACCAGGTTTTTCTTGGCGGCTTCCATGCCTTTGCGGATGGCCTGGGGCACTTCCTTCGCCTTGCCCGAGCCGTAACCCACGGTGGCGGCAGAGGGATCGCCCACCACCACCAGCGCGGCAAATGACATGTTCTTGCCGCCCTTGACCACCTTGGTCACGCGGTTGATGGCCACCACTTCGTCTTTCAGTTGCAGTGAACCTGCGTCAATCTTTGCTTTCTTCGTTATAACTGGCATAGAAACTCAATTCCTTAAAATTGCAAACCGGCTTCGCGGGCGGCATCCGCCAGGGCCTTGATCCTGCCATGATAGATGTAGCCTCCGCGGTCGAAGACCACCTTGCTCACACCCTTGGCCTTGGCGCGTTCGGCAATGTTCTTGCCGACTTCTTTTGCGGAAGCCACGTTGCCCGCGGCCTTCTTTACGCCTTTACCCTCTTTGGTACTGGCGCTGACAATGGTCTTACCGGCCATGTCATCAATCAATTGCACATAAATGTGGTTCAGTGAGCGGTACACGTTCAGCCGTGGACGCTCTGAAGTACCCAACATTTTTGCGCGGATGCGCTTGTGCACCCGGCGCCGTGTCTGGTCTTTTGAAATCAGTGGAATCATAGTAGTTCTCAGTTGTCGGTTCTCAGTTCTCAGTTATACGACACCACTTATCAGTCATTACAACTTGCATCACCAGGAACCAACTTAAATCTTGCTGCGAAAATGCAGCCACTGCCTCTCTAAATCGAAAATCGTAATTCGTAAATCGAAATTCCTGCTTCTTACTTCGCGCCCGTCTTGCCAACCTTCTTCTTCAGCTTCTCGCCTACATAGCGCACGCCCTTGTTCTTATACGGATCGGGCGGACGCAGCGAGCGCATGTCGGAGGCCACCTGGCCCACCTTCTGGCGGTCAATGCCGCTGACGGTCAAACGGGTCTGCTTGGCGTCAACCGCGCACTCCACCCCGGTAGGCAAGGGAACTTCAATGGGATGCGAATAACCCAGGGTAAACACCACGGTATTCTTGCCCTTCAGCTCGGCGCGGTAGCCAATGCCAACGATCTCCAGCTCTTTCGACCAGCCTTTGGTCACGCCTTCCACGGCGTTGTTCACCAGCGCGCGCACCAGACCATGCACTGCGCCCTTGGAGTCGTCTTCGCGGACAACATGGATGTGGCCGTCTTTCTGCTCCAGCTTCACTCCCGCCGGCACGTGATTATCCACCTTGCCCTTGGGGCCCTGTACGGTGACAACATTGCCTTGCACCTGTACTTTGACTCCCTGCGGAAGTGTTATCGGTTTTTTGCCAATTCGCGACATTTCAAAATTCCTTCTTGTTCTAAACGCCCCATCTTCATTGGCGCTGTGTTCGATCAATGCCGTTTCTAGTTTCTGTTTCCAACTTGAAACTAGAAACCCGAAACTTGAAACTGCTCTACCAGACTTCGCACAACAGCTCGCCGCCCACACCCTGTTTGCGCGCCTGGCGCCCAGTCATGACACCCTTGGGCGTGGTGAGGATGTTGATACCCAATCCTCCCAGCACGCGTGGGATCTCGTTGCGGCCGACATACACGCGGCATCCCGGCCTGGAGATGCGGTTCAGGTTCGTGATCGCGCTCTCGTTGTTGTTGCCGTACTTCAGGTACACGCGCAGAATCTTGTGTCCATCTTCTTCCACTGCTTTGAAGCTGGCGATGTAGCCTTCTTCTTTAAGAATGCGGGCCAGCTCCAGCTTCAGCTTGGAGGCGGGAACATCCAATTTGGGGTGACGGGCGTGGATCGCGTTGCGAACGCGCGCCAGAAAATCTGCCACCGGATCGGTTAATGCCATTTGTATTACTCTCCTCGTCTCGCGCGTTAGCTCCGGATCACCGGAGAACCAGCCGCGAGAAAAACCCTATTGCATAATTTCGCAATTGTGTAACTGCGTAATTGTCTTGCGCTTCAATTACCCGATTACTCAATTCTTTAATCACCAAGAGGACTTGCAAACCCCAGGTATCTCGCCCTTCAGCGCCAGGCTGCGGAAGCATAGCCGGCAGATACCGAACTTGCGCAGGTAAGCGCGCGGCCTTCCGCAAATGCTGCAGCGGTTGTGCTGGCGGGACTTGAACTTGGGTTTTCTCTGGTCCTTAACTCGTTTTGCTGTCGTTGCCATATTTTCCTATTGAGCCATTGCTCCATTGAGTCATCGGGTCATTGTTGTTGCGATGACTCAATGACAAAATTGTCTTACTGCCTAAACGGCATGCCCATGTGCTTCAGCAGGGCGCGCGCCTGGTTATCATCGGCGGCGGTGGTCACAATAGTGACGTTCATGCCCTTCATCTTGTCCACCTTAGCGTAGTCAATCTCCGGAAAGATCAACTGGTCGCGCAGGCCCAGCGTGAAGTTGCCGCGTCCGTCAAAGCTCTTGCTGCTGACGCCGCGAAAGTCGCGCACGCGCGGCAGGGCAACATTCACCAGCCGGTCGAAAAACTCGTACATGCGGTCTCCGCGCAGGGTCACCATGGCGCCGATAGGCATACCCTCGCGCACCTTGAAGGCGGCGATGGATTTCTTAGCGCGGGTGATCACCGGCTTCTGGCCGGCGATCTGGCCCAGTTCGTTCACCGCCGGGTCCAGCACCTTGGCATTCTGCGTGGCCTCGCCCAGCCCCATGTTGACCACGATCTTGTGCAACCGTGGCACAGCCATCGGGTTCTTCAGCTCAAATTCTTTCATCAGCGCGGGCGCTACTTCCTTCTGGAATTTTTCTTTCAAGCGCGCGTTTGTCTTTTTCTCTGCCATAAATTTCCCGTATTCCCTTCACGGTCTCGGAGTGGTTACCGTTACGTGATTTTTTACTTGAAACTATTTGTCCAATGTCGTTCCGCAGCGCTTGCACACGCGGTACTTGTGGTCGCCTTTTTTCTCGTGGCCCACGCGCACCGGCCCACACGAAGGGCAGACCAGCATGACATTGGAGACATGGATCTTGCTTTCCTGCTCGGCAATGCCGCCCTTGATATTGCGCTGCGGGTTGGGGCGCACATGTTTCTTCACCATGCGTACGTGCTCCACCAGCAACTTGCCTTCTTCAGGAAAGACGCGCAGCACGCGCCGCGATTCCTTGTCATCCTTGCCGCGTCCGGCGATGACCTTCACCATATCGTTCTTTCGAATATCAATTCGTGTGCTCATTGTCAGTTCTCTTTACCTGTCGCTTTAGACCTGTTCAACATCCTGCCTCGTTACTGAGTACTGAGTACTGAGTACCGAGTACTGTTCTCAAAGCACTTCCGGCGCCAGCGACACAATCTTCAAAAATTTCTTGTCACGCAACTCACGGGCCACCGGACCAAACACGCGCGTGCCCACGGGCTCTCCCGCATCGTTGATCAGCACCGCGGCATTCTGGTCAAACCGGATATAGGTCCCGTCCCTGCGGCGATGCTCTTTGCGGGTACGCACCACAACCGCTTTGACTACCGTTCCTTTTTTGGTCTGCCCATCGGGTGAAGCCTCTTTTACGGCGGCGGTGATCACGTCGCCCAAGTGGGCGCGCAGGCCAGTTCCGCCTCCTAAGGGCAGAATCATTTGCAGCTTGCGGGCGCCCGAGTTATCGGCCACCTCCAGCATCGATCTCATCATCACAGACATAAATTCAACTCCACGCTTCGCTCGGGGCTTTTGCCGCTCCGAGGTACAGGCTTAAAAGCCCTGAAAATTTCGCAACGTCGCTAAAAGATCGCTGCTTGTAAAACTAAACCGCGGTTTCGCCTTCTGCTTCGCGCCCCGGCACCAGCGCTGCACGCCGGATCACTTCCGTCAAACGCCAGCGCTTCAGCTTGGAGAGCGGCCGGGTCTCTTCGATGCGCACGACGTCTCCCAGGCGAGCGGTGTTCTGCTCATCATGCGCGTAAAACTTTTTCGAGCGCGAGATTACGCGGCGGTACATGGGATGCGCCCTCTGCCGGGTCACCTCCACCACGATGGTCTTGGCCATTTTGGTGGAAACCACATTTCCCACTTTGCTGTTGCGCCGCGACTGGCTCTTTGCCGCGTTCTGCTGTTGTTCGGACTGATGTTCAGCCATGGCTTACTTCTTCTCCGATCTCTTCTTGCCCGCGGTTTTTTTGCCCGCAGACTTGGCCTTGCTGTGTGCGATCGGCTTTTTCGCCGCCGCGGCTTTCACTGGGGCCTTTTGCGCTTTCTCCGCACCTTCGCCGGCCGGGGCCTTCTGCGCAGCGCTGGGTGGATGGACTTCGATCCCCAACTCGCGCTGGCGCAAAATGGTTTTAACCCGGGCAATATCCTTGCGCAGGTCGCGCAGCTTCTTCAGGCTCTCGGTCTGCCCCATCTTCAACTGAAAGCGCAGGCGGAAGAGCTGGTCGCTTAACTCCTGCTCCTGGTGCCGAAGCTCTTCCGGCGTGTTGTTCCTTAACTTTTCTGCATGCATAAGATTTTCTTTGTAAAACCCCTGACGACTGCATTTTCAGTTGCCAGTTTTAATTCGCAGTTGCCGTTTCTTTCTCCCACAGGCAAGCGGCAACTGGCTCGCGCCAGATGCCTACGCGTGAATGGTCTCCCGCGATACCAGCTTGGTGCGCAGCGGCAGCTTGTGTGACGCCAGCCGCATGGCCTCAGCCGCGTCGGTCGCATTCACGCCTTCCATCTCAAACAGAATCTTGCCTGGCCGCACCACCGCCACCCAGTGATCGGGTGCTCCTTTGCCTTTACCCATACGGGTTTCAGCCGGCTTCTTGGTGATGGGCTTGTCGGGAAACAACCGGATCCAGATCTTTCCGCCGCGCTTGATGAAACGCGTCATGGCCACACGACTGGCCTCGATCTGCCGGTCGGTGATGTAACCCGGTTCCAGGACTTTCAATCCGTAATCGCCAAACGACAGCTCCGAACCGCGCCAGGCCTTGCCCCGCCGGCGTCCGCGCTGTTGCTTGCGGTACTTAACTTTTTTTGGCATCAACATATTGCAAATTCCTCTAACTGGTTCGGACTGTCAGCTCTTAAGCTGTTAGCCTTTAGCTCTTGGCTTCTATGCAAAGCCTTGCTCCCAGTCCTCACTGATTACTGAGTACCGGGTACTGAGTACTAAAACACGCTTTTATCGCCCTGCGGCTCCCGCTTTTTCTGGGGAAGAATTTCGCCGCGATAAATCCAGCACTTCACGCCGATCACGCCATACGTCGTGCGTGCCTCCGAGAAGCCGTAATCAATGTCAGCGCGCAAGGTATGCAGCGGCAGCCGGCCCTGCAGGTACCACTCGGAACGGGCGATTTCGTTGCCGTTCAATCTCCCCGAGACCCGCACTTTGATTCCTTTGCAGCCGAAGCGCAGGGCCGAATCCACCGACTTGCGCATGGCCCGCCGGAATCCAACGCGCTTTTCCAGTTGCAGCGCAATGGATTCGGAAACCAGTTGCGCATCCAGCTCAGGCTTGTGCACTTCCAGGATGTCAATAAAGACATCGCGCGAGGTGCGCTTCTGCAGCTCGCCCTTGAGCTTGTCAATCTCGGCGCCTTTGCGGCCGATGATGATGCCCGGACGCGCCGTGCGGATGATGATGCGCAGCTTGTTGCCGGGGCGCTCGATCTCAATCGAGCTCACGCCCGCCGCTTTCAGCTTTTCCTTCAGCTCCGCCTTGAGCTTGTAATCTTCCAGCAGGAGCTTGTTGTAGTCGCGCTCTACGAACCAGCGCGACTTCCACGGCTTGGTGTAGCCGAGGCGGAACCCATAAGGATGGACTTTTTGACCCATAATCTGCTTCTCTCCGGAGGCGCATTCGCCGCACCTCCTTCAAAACTATTTCTTGGCCGCCGCTTTCTTGCCGGCCGTCTTGCCTTTGGCTTTGGCCTTGCTCTTCTCCTTAGCGGGCTCTTCTTCACCCACTACGGTGGCCAGGGCTTCACGCGTCTCCGCGTGGCGCTCTGCCAAAGCGATCTCGATATGCGCCATGCGACGCTGGTAACGGAACGCGCGTCCCTGTGGCGCCGGACGAATGCGCTTCAACCGCGGACCGTCATTGGCAATCGCCCGCTTGACGTAGAGGTTGTCCACATCCACATCCACGCCCTTTTCGCTGCTCAGGTAGTTGGCGTTCTCCAGCGCTGAGCGCAGGACCTTCTGAATATCGGGCGCGATTCCCTTTTTAGTAAAAGTCAGGGTATTCATCGCCTCTTCCACGCGGCGGCCCTTGATCAGGTCCAGTACTAACCGCGCCTTCTGCGGCGAAACCCTCGTAAACCGTGCTTGCGCTGTAAATTCCATATTGAACTCTTCCGTCTTTACTCGAAACTTGAAACTCGAAACTCGAAACTACCTAAGCCTTCGGTGCTGGCGCCGCCGGAGCTGCTGCCGGAGTTATTGCTCCCGGTCCACCCGGCACTCCCGCCGGCCGGGCCGCAGTTTCCGTGGCCGCCTTCATCGAGTGCCCCTTGAACACGCGGGTATGGCTGAACTCGCCCAGCTTGTGTCCCACCATGTTCTCGGTGATGTACACCGGAATAAACTTGCGCCCGTTGTGCACCGCGATCGTGTGTCCCACCATCTCCGGATGGATGGTCGAGCGGCGCGACCAGGTGCGCAACACTTTCTTCTCATTCCGCTTGTTCATGTCCTCAATTTTGTTGAGGAGGTGGGTATCGGCAAACGGCCCTTTTTTTGTTGAACGTCCCATAATTTAATTCTCTGTTCTCAATCGTCGCTTTTACTTGGTGCGACGGTTCACAATAAATTTGTCAGTCCGCTTGTTGTTGCGCGTCTTGTAGCCGCGCGTCGGCTGTCCCCAGGGCGTCACCGGATGGCGTCCGCCTGAAGTTTTTCCTTCGCCGCCGCCATGCGGATGGTCCACCGGATTCATGGCCACGCCGCGATTCACCGGGCGACGGCCCAGCCAGCGCGTGCGTCCCGCCTTGCCGATGGAAATATTTTCGTGGTCCAGGTTTCCCACCTGGCCAATCGTCGCCATGCAATCCACCAGCACCTTGCGCGTTTCACTCGACGGCAGCTTAATCAGCGCCCAATCGCCTTCTTTGGCAACCAGCTGTGCTGCGCCGCCGGCGGAACGCACCATCTGCGCGCCCTTGCCCGGCTTGAGCTCAATGTTGTGCACCGTGGTGCCGGGCGGAATGTTGCGCAGCGGCAGCGCGTTGCCCACCAGGATGTCGGCATCGGCCCCGCTGACAATCTTCTGCCCGATCTTCAGCCCCTGCGGCTGCAGGATGTAACGCTTTTCGCCGTCGGCGTAGCTGAGCAGCGCGATGCGGGCCGAGCGATTAGGATCGTATTCAATCGAAACCACCGTCGCCGGCACGCCGGCTTTGTCGCGCTTGAAATCAATGGCGCGCAGCTTGCGCTTGTGTCCGCCACCGCGGTGCCACAGCGTGATATCACCGGCGTTGCGCCGTCCGCCGGTGCGCAGCTTGATCTTGGTCAGCGGCTTATGCGGCTTGTCGGTTGTGATGTCGTCGTTGACAATCTTCGATTGAAATCGCAACGACGGTGTCATCGGTCTGTATGTCTTAATCGCCATAAATTCTTCTCTCGTAGAGACGTAACTTGCGACGTCTCTAGAAGCTCAGCTTCCTACAAATTTTGTGCGTACTCCGGCATCTTCTCGCCGGCCTTTAACTTCACGTACGCCTTCTTCCAATCGGGACGATAACCGGCATAGCGCCCCCTCCGGCGTTCCTTCCCCGGAAAGTTCGACGTCCGCACGCTGTGCACTTTCACCTTGAAAATCGTCTGCACCGCTTCCTTGATCTCGTTCTTGGTCGCCTTGGGCGCCACTTCAAATACCAGCGTCGCAGCGGTTTCCTTCGCGCCCAGTCCCTTTTCGGTAATCACCGGTTTATGAATGATCTGATATGCACTCTTCATGGTCTTTTACGCTTCGCGTTTACCTGACTACGCGACCTCTGCTTTCGACTTGGATTTCGGTGCCGCGGCCTTGAGCGCATCCTGCAACTTTTCCAGCGCCGCCTTAGAGAAGATCGCGTGCTCGTGGCGCAACAGGTGATACGGATGTACCTGGTTGCCCGAAACCACTTCCACGCCCTCCAGATTGCGCGCGCTCAACTCCAGGTTGCGGTTGCCCTGTTTGGAGGTAGCTTCCACCAACAGCGCCGTCTTTTCCACCTTGAGCGCATCCAGCGCCTCGCGCACCTGCTTGGTCTTGGCCTCTTTCAGCTCAAAATCGGAGACCACAATCAGTTTGCCGTCGGCCACCTTCGCCGCCAGCGCCGAGCGCAACGCGCCCTGCAGCTTCTTGCGCGGAAATTGATAGTCATAGGAACGCGGCTGCGGGCCGTGCACCGTGCCGCCATGCCGCCACAGCGGTGAACGGATGCTGCCCACGCGGGCGCGTCCGGTGCCCTTCTGTCGCCACAGCTTTTTGCCCGAGCCGGAGACCAGCTTACGGTTCTTGGTGGCGTGGGTGCCTGCGCGCAGCGAGGCGCGATAGTGTTTCACCGCTTCCCAAAGCAGGTCTTCGTTGATCGCGCCGAAAACTTCCTCCGCGAGGTCGAATGATCCTACCTTCTTGCCGCTTAAATCGTGTACGTCAATCTTTGCCATAAAAATCTCTCATAGAGACGCAGCTTGCTACGTCTCTCTACTTCTTACTTTTCCCTGCGGCCGCCTTCTTCGCCGCCTTCAACGGATCAATCGTGGTCGCTCCGGCAAATCCACGGCGCTCACGCGGAGGCTTCCTGGCTTTGTTGATGACCACATAGCCATCCTTGGGTCCAGGCACAGCGCCTTCCACCACCAGGAGATTGTCATCCTTGTCAATTCCCAGGATGCGCAGGTTGCGCACCGTGACCCGGTCCACGCCCATGTGCCCCGACATGCGCATGCCTTTAAACACGCGCGAAGGAAACGCCGAGGAGCCGATCGAACCGGTAATTTGGAACATCGAACCGTGCGACTTGGGACCGCCGGCAAAATGGTGCCGCTTGACGACACCGGTAAAGCCGCGCCCCTTGCTGGTTCCGATCACATCCACGAATTTCTCGCCGTCAAAAATGTCCACCAGGACTTTGTCGCCAACCTTTACGCCGCCAGCCTCGCCGTTCTCGCCCTGCGCCTTCGCGCCATCGGCTTCCACGGTGACCTCACGAATGAACTTCACCGGAGGCAGGTTGTGCTTGGCAAAATGTCCCTTCATCGGCTGGGTCAGGCGCGACTCTTTCACGAACTCCACCAGGCCGATCTGCACTGCCTCGTAACCTTCTTTGGCAGCGCCCTTCTTCTGCGTAATCACGCACGGACCGGCCTGCAGCACGGTGACCGGGCGCACATCGCCCTTGTCATCAAACATCTGCGTCATGCCGACCTTTTTTCCTAAAATTCCGTTGACCATAATTTTTTCATCCTCATCATCCCTGCCTGCTTCCAGAGGGACTGCCGGTTCTTCCGTTTTTGCTAATGGCTAAGAGCTAAGAGCTAACAGCTAAGATCTGCGGCGCTTCGCGCCGCTTACTTATGCGCCTTATCGAAGGCCTTGATCTCCACATCCACGCCCGCGGGCAGGTCGAGTTTCATCAGCGCATCCACCGTCTGCTGCGTGGGCTCGAGGATATCGAGCAAGCGCTTGTGCGTACGGATCTCGAACTGCTCCCGTGATTTCTTGTCTACGTGCGGGGAACGCAGCACGCAGTATTTGTTTTTCACCGTGGGCAGTGGAATCGGTCCTGCCACCTGGGCGCCCGTGCGTCTCGCGGTTTCTACGATCTCGCCCGTGGATTGGTCCAGAATGCGGTAATCGTAAGCCTTCAGTCGAATACGAATTCGTTGTCCTACCATTTTTCTTCTCTCAAAGATCTTGCGGTGTGATTGACCCGCGGTTAAATTTTCTTCTGTCGCCCACGGATTCGATAATTCGAATATCCGCAGTAAGCCTTTGCTTGGTTTACGCCAAAACTTCCGAGATGGTTCCGGCGCCCACGGTCCTGCCGCCTTCGCGGATCGCGAACCGCAAGCCCTTTTCCATCGCCACCGGCGTGATCAGCTCAATCGTCAGCGCCACGTTGTCCCCCGGCATCACCATCTCCGTGCCGCCCGGCAACTCCGCCACGCCCGTCACGTCCGTCGTACGGAAGTAGAACTGCGGACGGTAGCCCTTAAAGAACGGCGTATGTCTGCCG